>DATFJS010000396.1:0-9245 GCA_035269045.1 Longimicrobiales bacterium
GATCCTGACGGCCGAATGAAGAAGAATTGTCGGAGCTTCCCGTACGACTGTCGCTACGGCACATTCCGGTCGCCTACGCTGTGGGGTGGATTTTCGCACGGTGCTGCGGCTCATGCGTGGTATGGTCGAACTCGGCGCCCCCGGGCGTCTTCACGATATAGATGCACGGTCCGGCCCGGTCGGCTGGACCTTTCAAATTTGAAATACGGTACGAGTCACGAGAAGGCCGGTCGCAACGGACCGGACGTATCGGCTCACAGGGCTCGAGCTCAGGCACAGGGAGACATCGACTCATGAAAGTACGGCTGACACGCATTTCGGGCGTGACGGTGCTGGCACTGCTGGCCGCCGCGCTCTTCACCCCCAGTGACGTCCTCGCCCAGGACGGGCGTTCGCGGGTGCTCATTCCGGATCTGTTCCCCGCGGAGGACACGAACGACAACTTCGGCAAGGATGTCGCCGAGGAACTCCGGGACCTCATGGACGAGCAGGTTCGCTTCGTGTCCGTGGAGAAGGACGAGATCGAGGACATCCTCGACGACTTCGACATGGACATGGACGAGCTCGACTGCGTGAGCTCGCGCCAGCTCGCGCCGCAGGTGTCGGCCAACGTCGTGCTCTGCGCGACCTACCAGGATGTCGGGAACGACATGATGGAGTTCACCAACATCGCCTTCTACCCGGTCGGCGGCGGTGAGCCCTTCAACATCGAGCTCTTCTCGAGCGACAAGGACGACGAGGAGCAGGCCGCGCAGCGGATCATGGGCGAGTTCGACGCCTTCGTCGAGCTCAGTCAGTTCCGCAGCTACTGCTTCGAGTACTCCCAGCTCCAGCAGTGGGACGACGCCGCGCGGAACTGCAGCGAGGCGCTCGAGGCCAACCCCAGCGCCACGGGGATCCGATTCCAGCTCGCACAGATCTACCGCGAGCAGGATCGTCTCGAGGATGCTCTGGCCGAGATCGACGTCGTGGTCGAGCAGGATCCGTACAACGCGGACGCCCTCAACACCGGGGGGTACATCGCGACGCAGCTCGGTCAGGAGGACAAGGGTCTCGAGTACTACACACGGTATCTGGAGATCACGCCGGATGCCGCCGCGGTTCGACGCAACATCGCGTACGAGATGTACACGGCGGGTGACCCGGCCGGTGCGATGCAGCTGCTGGAAGAGGGCATCGGCCCCGAGGCGGACATCGGGATCTACTCCGACTACGGGACCTACGCCTTCAACACCGCGCGCGAGCGCCTCGAGGAGCTCGGGATCGACCCCTCCAGCCACGAGGGTCCGCTTCCGGATGAGGTGACCGAACTCTACGAGACGGCTATCGGTGCCCTCGAGCGTGTGTACGAGGAACTCGGCGACTCGGCGCAGCCGGGTGCCCTCCGCAACGTCGTGGTCGCCCGGATCCAGCTCGATGAGCTGGAAGAGGCGGAGGCCTTCGGGGCCCGCCTGACCGAGACCTTCCCGGACAACGAGAGCGTCTGGGTGTCGTACGCACAGTCGCTCCAGCTCCAGGACAAGATCGATGCCGCGCTCGAGGCGTGGACCGAGGTCGAGCGGATCAACCCGGATTTCCCGAACCTCTACACGCGCCAGGCGAACCTGCTGCTGTCGGCCGACCGGAGGGACGACGCGGTGCCGCTCCTCCAGCGCGCCGTCGAGAACGGGTATGATCCGAGTGCGGCGGCGCGAATGATTTTCGCGGACGCCTATTCGAAGGGCACCCAGGGGGACCGGGGAGCTCAGTACACGATCGACGGGATCCAGCTGGCGAAGCAGTTCGACGTCAACGCCGACACCGAGTCGATGCTGAACTTCTTCCACGGGTACGTGCGCTATCAGCAGGGCGTACAGGCCGCGGCGCCGGAGACGGTGGAGAGCGCGCGTCGTGCACTTCCGATCTTCCGTGAGGCGCGGCAGCTTCTCGAAGGCGGGCGGTCGTACGCCAGCAACAACGACCAGAACCTGGGCCAGATTCTCGACGCGGTGGCGCAGTACATCGAGATCCAGGAGCTCCTGATCGAGCGGGGGCGCTGACCCCGACCACTCGGGTTCATCGAGCCGGAAGACGGCGTCGCGGACTTCGGTCCGCGGCGCCGTTTTTTCATGCCCGGAAGTTTCGACGTGACGTGGGGCGAAGTGGGGTGGTCCTGCCGCCGCCGACCGCGGCACGCCGACGACTTTCGGTTTTTGTTCGCATTCCGGCAGAATTGGTGTCCGAGGCGTATTGGCGGTATTCGGCGACGTAACGGGATGGACACCCGATTCGAGGGGACGGTCACGACCCGAAGAATTCCATAAAAAAACTGCTTGCGCGGGTGTGGGTGGGTCTCTACCTTCCATTCCAAGCTGTCCCACTCTATCCCACTCCTTCCCAATCTCATCCACGTGAGCGGATTCCTCGGCCGGTACGAGCACCAGCTGGACGAGAAGGGGCGCGTGTCTCTTCCGTCGGCCTTCCGCAAGGAGGCCGAGGGGGAGTCGTTCGTCCTCCTCCAGTGGGAAAAGCCGTACCTGACACTGTTTCCGCAGCGTGTGTGGTCCGAGGTGCAGACGAAGCTCCTCGAGTTCCGGAAGTCGAAGCGGAGCGCGTGGAATCACGTCCGGGAGATCCTCTCGAACGCGACCGAGATCGTGCCCGACAAGCAGGGACGCATCCTGGTGCCGGCCACGCTCAAGGATGCGGCCGGACTCGATGGGCAGGTGATCCTGAACGGGAACATCGACCGCATCGAGCTCTGGGATCCGGAGCGGTGGGACAGCCAGGTCGCCAGCGCGACCAGCGCCGAACTCGAGGACTTCGGTCACCGGATCTTCGGATGAGCGACTACCACGTGCCCGTGCTCGGTGAGGAAGCACTGGACTTCCTCCTCGAGAAGGGGGAAGGGCTGTTCCTCGACGGTACCGTCGGCGGGGGAGGCCACACGCTGATGCTGCTCGAGCGGTGTCCCGACTGCCGCGTGCTCGCGGTGGACCGGGACCCCGACGCACTCGAGGAGGCGCGCGGGCGTCTCGCCGAGCATCGCGACCGGGTCCGCTTCCTCGCGACCCGCTTCGACCGGGCCACCGACGACATCGAGGTGAGAGACTGCGGCCTCGACGGCGCGCTCCTCGACCTCGGCGTCAGCTCGCACCAGCTCGACGAGGATTCCCGGGGGTTCACCTTCCGACGAGGCGCCCCGCTCGACATGCGCATGACGCCGGACGGCCCTACCGCAGCGGACATTCTCGCCCGTGCCTCCGTCGAGGAGCTGGGTCGGATCTTCCACGAGTACGGGGAGGAGCGGCACGCGCGGCGGCTCGCCCGGGCCATCGTGGAGGCACGCTCCGAGATGTCGATCGAGACGAGCGATCAACTGGTCGGGCTGGTCGATCGATCGCTCCCGGGTCGTGTCGACATGCAGGACCGGGCACGGATCTTCCAGGCCCTGCGGATCGAGGTCAACGACGAGATGGATGCCCTCGAGGCGGCCCTCCCGGCCATCCGGGACGCACTGAACCACGAAGGGGTCATGGTCGTGATCGCGTATCATTCGCTCGAGGACCGCATCGTGAAGAACGCGTTCCGGGAGTGGAGCCGGTCGTGCGTCTGCCCGCCCGGGATGCCGATCTGCACGTGCAGGGGTGAACCGCTCGGCGAGACGTTGACCCGGAAACCCGTCCGCCCGGCCGAGGCCGAGGTGGAGGCGAATCCGCGGGCCCGGAGCGCTCGGCTTCGCGCGTGGAGGAAGGCGGCATGAGCCGGCACTCCTCGTCCCCCCGGATCGCCCTCGCGATCGCCGTGTTCCTGGGTTCCCTCACGCTCGTCGCGTGGCGGCAGGGACAGGCCTACACGGTCATGAGCGACGTCGACAGCCTTCGTGCCGAAATCTCGCTCGAGCGGGCGGAGCGTGCGGAGCTGCGGCAGCGAATCCAGAGGTTCGAAAGCCGCGCGTGGGTGACCGAACAGGCCGCCGAGCGACTCGGCATGCATCTCCCCGAAGGCGACGAGGTCCGTCCGCTGCTCGGGGGACAGCAGTGAGTCGGGATCGGATCGCGCGGCGGCAGAGACTGCGTCGTCAGGCCCTCCTCGGTGCCTGGCTGCTCGCGGCGGCGGGGCTCTTCGGCCGGGCCGTGCAGGTACAGGTCCTGGAGGCGGAGGAGTGGACCGAGCGAGCCGTCGCACAGCACCGTCAGGCCACCCAGGTGCCGGCTTCTCGCGGAACGATCTACGATCGCGACGGCGTGCCGCTCGCGGTGAGCCGTGAGCAATACCGAGTGGAGATCGACTCGGATCTCCTGCCCGAGCGCGACTCCGTTCGGGACGCGCTGGTCCGCGTGCTCGGACTCTCCGAAGCGAAGGCGCGCGATCTCACCGATCCCCGTCACGAATGGCGGGTCGTGCCGGGCCGCTTCGAGCCGTCGGTGCGTGCCGAGCTGGAACGGTTCAAGGGTGTGTACATCTACCGCGAGCTGGAGCGCGAGTATCCGTACGACGCCCTGTCGGCCGGCGTGCTCGGAAACGTGATCGACGGGTCCGGTGCCGGCGGCATCGAACAGGCCTTCGACGAGATTCTGGCGGGACGGCCGGGCCGGATGGTCCAGGCGAAGGACGTCGCGCGTCGTCCGATTCCGGGCGAGGTGCTCGAGATCCAGCCTCCGCTGGCGGGGGGCGACGTACACCTCACGATCGACCTCGATCTCCAGGAGATCGTGCACCAGGCGCTCGAGGACGCGATCGAGGAGAACCAGGCCCGGGGCGGTGACCTCGTCGTCACCGATCCGCGCACCGGCGAGATTCTCGCGATGGTCTCGATCCACGACGGCCGGTCGAACAGTCTCTCGGTCATCAACAGCCCGTTCGAACCCGGATCGACGCTGAAGCCGTTCACCGTCGCCGCGCTGCTCGAAGCGGGGAAGGCGAGCCTCTCCGACCCGATCGAGGTCGGGACCGGGCAGTGGCGGATCAACGGCCGCACGCTCACGGACGTCCATGTGGACTCGACCACGATCTCGCTCGCCGGCGCGCTTCGCGAGTCGTCGAACGTCGGGATCGCGAAGGCGGCGCTGCCGCTGAGCCATCAGGAGCAGTACGAGAACCTCCGGGACTTCGGCTTCGGCCTCCAGACCGGGATCGAGCTCCCGGGTGAGGTCGGGGGAAGCCTGCAGCACCCCAGCGCCTGGGAGCCGATGTCCGCGCAGTCGCTCGCGGTCGGGTACGAGATCAGCGCGACGCCGCTCCAGCTGGCGATGGCCTACGGGGCCCTCGCCAACGGCGGAAAGCTGATGGAGGCACGCCTGGTCTCTAAGACGCGCGCGCCCGAGGGCCGGGAGCGTGCCTACGAGCCGGGCGTCGTGCGCCGGGTGGTCGACGAGACCGTCACGCGCCAGCTCAACCACGTCCTGACCGCCGCGGTGCGGGAGGGGACCGGGACGCGAGCCAGCCTCGAGGCCTTCGACATCGCCGGGAAGACGGGGACGGCCCGCGTCTTCAATCCGGACATCGGGTCGTACGAGAGCGGGCGCTACTTCGCCTCCTTCGTGGGCTACTTCCCGGCGGACGATCCGCAGCTCGTGATCTTCGTGAAGCTCGACTCTCCGAGTGGCGGCGCCTACTACGGCGGCGCCACGGCCGCCCCTGTGGCGCGCGCCACGATGGAGGCCGCACTCGCCGCGCGGCGGTCTCCCATCGACCGCGTGGATCTGGTCGATCGGCGCCAGACCGACGCGGAGACGTTGCTCACGACGACCCGGTCCGACCCGCCCTTTCGATTCGCCGCCACCACGCGCCGCGCCGAGCTGCCGGCCCGGAACGAGAGTGGCGAGACGCTCGGGTCGGCGTCGACCTCGGACCCGCCGGAGCTCGCGGTGCCCGACGTATCGGACCTCTCGCTGCGCGACGCGGTTCGGCAGCTTCACCGCCACGGCTTCCGCGTACGTATCGAGCCGGGCGGAGAGCTGCTGGCAACGAGGCCCGAGCCCGGCGACCGCTGGGCGGTGGGTGACACCGTCCGTCTCTGGTCGGGGATCTATCGGACCGGGAGGGCGGACCGGTGACGCCACCACCCGCGCACCGTCTCGAGGGGATCATCCAGGTCCTCCGTGACGCCGGCCTCCTGCTGGAGGTCCGCGGCTCGGAGGACGCTGGCGTTTCCGGGGTATCGCACGACTCCCGGACGACGCGCGAGGGTGATCTCTTCGTCGCATGGCACGGCACGATCGCCGACGGCCACGAGTACGTCGACGACGCGGTGGCCGCCGGTGCGACCGCCGTGGTCTGCGAGCGCCCCATGGACGTCGACGTGCCCTGTCTGATGGTCCGTGACGGGCGAGCCGCCGCCGCGCACGCGGGCCAGTGGGTCCAGAATCGGCCGTCGGACGAGCTCACCCTCGCGGCCGTCACCGGCACGAACGGGAAGACCACCACGGCGCTCCTCCTCCGCCACCTCCTGGCCGATCGGGCTCGGACCGCGGTCGTCGGAACCCTCGGATTCGTCGGTCCGGACGGCATCGCCCATCCCGAGACGGCGGCGCTCACGACACCCGGTCCGGTCGAGTTCGCTCGGCGTCTCCGGGCGTGCGTGGACGACGGTGTGGACATCGTCGTCTTCGAGGCCTCCTCCCATGCCCTGGACCAGCATCGGTTCGACAGCGTCGTGGTCGATGTGGCCGTGTTCACGAATCTCTCTCGTGACCACCTCGACTATCACGGCGACATGTCGGGATATCGGGCCGCGAAGCTCCGGCTGGTGGAGCACCTCGGCCCCCGGGGAACCGCGGTGGTGAACGTGGCCGATCCGGCGTGGCGCGACGTTCGAGGCCCGAGGACGCTCACATTCGCGGTCGACGGCGCGCCCGACGGGGGCGATCTGCACGCGGTCGACGTCCGGACGGATCGGACCGGCACCGACTTCACGCTGATCCACCGGGGTGTCCGCCACGCTGCGCGCATCCCTCTCGTAGGAGCGTTCAATGTCGAGAACGCGCTCGCCGCCGCGGGCGCCGCACTCGCGCTCGGACGGAGTCTTGAGTCGGTGCTCCAGCGTCTTCGTACGGCGCCGCAGGTGCCCGGCCGCCTCGAGCGGGTCGTCGATGGACCGGTCGTCGTGCTGATCGACTTCGCGCACACGCCGGATGCCCTCGCCCGTGTACTCGCGACGCTCCGTCCTCTCGTCCCCGGCCGACTGATCGTCCTGTTCGGCGCGGGGGGTGACCGGGACGAGACGAAGCGACCGCGGATGGCGGCCGCCGTGGCCCGTCTGGCGGACCTGGTCGTACTGACGTCGGACAACCCGCGCACCGAGGACCCCGAGAAGATCCTGGACGATCTCGAGGCGGGACTGGAGGGTGTCGACTTCGTCCGGGAGGCGGACCGTCGCGCCGCGATCCGGACCGCGATCGCCTCCGCCGAGGAGGGGGACCTGGTCCTGCTGGCCGGGAAGGGCCACGAACGGACGCAGACGATCGGAACCGAGAAGTGGCCGTTCGACGAGGCCGAGATCGCACGTACCGCCTGGGCCGAGCGGGGGGCAGCATGACCCCGTTCGAGTGGAGCAGCGATGCGGTGCGGTCCGCGCTCGACGCGTGGGGACTGCTGGTGGAGGTCCGTGGCGACGGACGTCGGTTCTCGGACGTCGGTACCGATTCTCGCACGACCACCCGGGGCGAACTCTTCGTGGCGCTCCGCGGGGAGCACTTCGACGGTCACGACTTCGTCGCGGGTGCGGTGGCCGGGGGTGCGACCGGCGTCATCGTCGACGGGAATGCTCCGCGCGCGGATCTCGAAGACCTCGACGCCCAGGTCTTCGTCGTCACCGACACCCTCCGCGCGTATGGAGCCCTCGCTCGGGCGCGTCGCGAGCGGATCGACGTGCCGGTCGTCGCGATCACCGGGTCGTCCGGAAAGACGACCACCAAGGAACTGCTCCGGTCGGCGATCGGAGCCCACACTCGCGTGCACGCGACCGAAGCCAATCTCAACAACCGGATCGGGCTGCCGAGGACGCTCCTCGCCACGCCGATCGATGTGGACGCGGTGGTGCTGGAGGCCGGGACGAGCGAGCCCGGCGAGGTCGCCGCCCTGGCGGAAATCGCCGACCCGGATGTCGCCGTCGTGATCACCGTCGGCGAGGCGCACCTCGAGAAGCTGGGCTCCTTCCACGGGGTGCTCGAGGAGAAGCTCGACCTCATCCGGGGGATGCGGGAGCGCGGCACCGCCTTCGTGGGGGAGTCCCCCGACATCCTCCCCGCGACGGCGGACACGCTCGATCGCAGGGTGAAGACCGTCGGGTTCGGACCGACCGCGTCTCCGGACGCACGCGGCGACCTCATGGAGCCCGACGGGAACGGACACTTCGCCTTCCGGTGGCGCGACCGCACCGTCCGCATGAGCCTGCCCGGACGGCATGTCGCGCTGGATGCCCTGATCGCGCTCGCGGTGGTCGACCATCTGGGGTATCCGGTCGAGCGGGCCGTGAAGGGTGTGGCCAGCTACACGGGCGGGGTCCTCCGTGACGAGGTGCGCCGGATCGGCGCGCTCACGCTCGTCGCCGACTGCTACAACTCGAATCCCCTGAGCGCTCGCGCGGCGCTCGACGCGCTGGCCACGCGCAGGGTGCGCGGCCCGCGGATCGCCTTTCTCGGTACGATGCGGGAGATGGGTGACCGTGAGGCCGGAGGGCATCGGGACGTTCTCGCGTCGGCCGCCGAGCTGCCGCTCGATCTGCTCGTCGCGACCGGCAGCTTCGTCGAGGCCGCGAGGAGCCTCGAGCTCCCCTTCGACGTCATCGCGGAGACGTCGCCGGAGGCGGCATACGACCGGCTCCGACCCCGGCTCGCCGAGGCGATCGAGCGCGACGGTGGCGCCACGCTGCTGCTCAAGGCGTCGCGGGGCGTATCGCTGGAGCGGCTCGTTCCGCGGTTCGAGGCGGACTTCGGGCACACGGCCCCGGGTGACCCGGACGAGTCGTCCGGGTCGGGGTCCGCTCCGTCGAGTGGGGAGCGGGGGCACGTCGAGCGCCGCGATGGTGGCCGGACGCTCGACAGCACCGGACCGTTCGGGCGCGGGCAGGCCCCGAATCGGAGGAGGGCCTGATGCTGTACCACCTCCTCCCCCAGTTCGCGGACGTCAGCATCGTCTTCAACCTCTTCCGCTACCAGACCTTCCGGGCGGCCGGCGCGATCGTGACGGCGCTGCTGGTCGCGTTCTTCGTCGGACCGATGCTCATCCGTCGCCTCCAGCGTCTGCGCGTCGGGCAGGTCGTG
>DATFJS010000397.1:0-2980 GCA_035269045.1 Longimicrobiales bacterium
GCTTCGGGATCAGCCTCTTCGGGCATCAACCCGACTGGGCCACCGAAGCCGCGAAGCGACAGATCGACCGCGGCTTCGAACTCGGGACGCTCTCCCCCCTGGCATTCGAGGCGGCCAAGCTGATTCGTGAACTCACCGGCATGGACCGGTCCACCTTCACGAATACCGGATCGGAGGCGCTCGCCGCGGCCGTGCGCGCCGCACGCACCGCGACGGCGAAGGATCGCATCGCCGTCTTCTACGACGAGTACCACGGCATCGGAGACGAGCTTCTGGTCAACGCCATCGATCTCCCGACGGGCCGACGCACGATTCCGACCTCCCCCGGAATTCCCGAATCCCTGGTCGAGCAGGTGCTCGTGCTGAAATGGGACGACGACGACTTCATCGGGACCATACGGGAGCACGCGGACGAGCTCGCGGCCGTGCTCATCGAGCCGGTTCAGAATCGGAATCCCTCCCTCAAGACCGCGAAGCACTTCGCGGCGATTCGCGAGGTCACCCGCGAACACGACATCGCCCTGATCTTCGACGAGATGATCACGGGATTCCGGCTCGCTCCGGGTGGGGCGCAGGAATACTTCGGGGTCGAGGTGGACATCTGCTGCTACGGGAAGATCCTGAGTGGGGGGCTTCCCTGCGCAGCCGTGTCCGGCCGCGGACACTGGCTCGACTGCTTCGACGGAGGCCCATGGACCTTCGGCGACGATTCCTTCCCGGAGGCCGGCGTCACCTTCTTCGGGGGTACGTTCACCCGGCACCCGGTCGCGCTCGCCACGTGCCACGCAGCTCTTGAGGCGGTTCGCGACGCAGGCCGGGAGACGTACGACGCGCTCAACGCCACGTCGCGGCGGTTCGCGCACCGACTCAACGAGCTGCTGATCTCCACCGGGTTCCCGGCTCGGGTGGAGCACTGCGAGTCGATCTTCAACCTCAAGTGGGACGACGCGAATCCCTACAGCCGTCTGATTATCTGGCAGCTGCGGCATCGCGGGATCCTGATGTACGATCGTCCCTTCTTCATGACGACCGCGCACACGGAGGCCGACCTCGACGCCGTCTTCGAGGCGTTCCGGGACTCCATCGAGTTCCTCCAGAGCACCGGAATCGTGCCGCCGACCGCGTTGGACGGAGATACGGGCGGCCCCCGGGAGGTGCCGTTCAGTCGCAGTCAGGAGGAGGTCTGGCTGGCCACCAGGCTGGAGCCCGAGGCGTCCCGCGCCTTCAACGAGCAGGTCGTATACGAGCTCGACGGCTGGCTCGATCTCGGTGCTCTCCGGCACGCGGTGCAGCGTGTCGTCCACCGGCACGAGGGACTCCGCGCCCGCGAGCATCCGGACGGAGAAGGCTGGATCGTGGAGCCGGCCGCGCACGTGCCCGTCCGGGAAGTGGACCTTACGCATCTCGATGCGGACGACCGCGCCGGAGAGCTCCATCGCCTCATCGCCGCCGATGTGGACGCCGACTTCGACCTCCGGACCGCCCCCCTCGTCCGGGTCACCGTGTACCGCACCGGCCCCGACGCCACCACACTCGTCATCGCGGGCCACCACCTGATCACCGACGGATGGTCGATGGGCGTCGTGCTCCAGGACCTGGCCGAATACTACACGGCGGCGTCACGCTCCGAGCGATTCGGGGCACCCGCTCCGGACTCCCTCACGACCTTCGTGGGCGCAGAGTCGGAGTACCTCGACTCGGACGAGTACCACGAAACCGAGGCGTTCTGGGTCGAGCAGTTCGAGGACCTCCCGGATCCGCTCGAGCTGCCGCTGGATCGTCCCCGGCCGGAGTCCAAGACCTACAACGGGGGCCGCCAGAGCATCCGGTTCGATTCGGACCTCGTTCAGAGGCTCGACGCATTCTGTGACGAGAACCGTGTCACGACCTTCACCGTGCTCTATGCCGCCGCTACGGCGCTCATGTCGCACCTGTCGGGTCAGGAGGATGTCGTGATGGGTGTTCCGATGGCCGGACAGGCCGTCGCTGGCCAACCGACCATGGTCGGGCATGCCGTGAACTACCTGCCGTTGCGCACCCGGATCGCTCCGGGGCAGAGCTTCGCCGATGTCCTGGCGGGGGCGAGAAACTACATCCTCGATCTCAACGACCATCAGCGCTACACGTACGGCTCGCTTCTCCGAAAGCTGCCGGTCCGCCGCGACCCGGACCAGATTCCCCTCGTGTCGGTCACCTTCAACGTCGACCAGGGGATGGAGAGCTTCGACTTCGATGGTGTGGCCGCACGCTACGTGACCGGCCCCCGAAGCTTCGTGAAGCACGACCTCTTCGTGAACATCGTCCTCGAGAGCGAGGGTCCGCTCATCGAAGTGGACCACAACTCCGACATCCTCGATGCGTCCACAGCCCGAGGCTGGATGGAACAGTACCTCAAGATGCTGCGCGTCATGATGGAGGATCCGACCCGGGCCGTTGGTGAGGTGGCAGCCGAGGCAGGGACTTCGGTGGCGGTGGAATCCGCCTAGGTAGCAGAAAGAGCTGCACCAGGTCCCAAGCAGGAAAAACGCCCCCTCACCAACTCGGTGGTGAGGGGGCGCTCTCTTGTGGGCAGGTCAGGTCGCGTGCAGGTCAGGCGACCGAGGCTCAGACCGTCCGGCGACGCCGCGCCACCAGTGCGATGCCTCCCATGCCCGCGAACAGGAGAAGCAGGGCGCCGGGCTCAGGTACGCTCCGGGTGATCGTTCCCTCGAGCGCGAACATGTCCGTGCGACCGTTCCCGGCGATCACGAACTGGAGTTCGTTCTGTCCCTCGACGAGCGCATCGACCCGGTTGCTGAACTGAAACGCCTTCGTCCAGTTCGCCCCGTTCGGCGGCAGCGGAGCACCCGCCAGGCCCATCCAGTTCGGGGTGAACGAATGCCCGTTGAGGCTGACCCCGAAGAAGTAGTTGTCGAGCAGCATTCGAGAAACGTCGATCTGCGCGACCTCATTCGGCTGAACCGCGTCGAAGTTGAGAAAC
>DATFJS010000398.1:0-13028 GCA_035269045.1 Longimicrobiales bacterium
GCGTTGCTCTCTGTGCCCCTGACGATGATCGTGAAGATTTCGCTCGAGAACACGCAGGACCTCCGCTGGATCGCTCAGCTGCTCGACAAGCAGCCCGCGGTCGCGGCAGCGGGCGACGCGGGGGCCTCCACGGCCGGACCCGTCCCCGGTCCCTCCACCTCCACGACCAACTGATGGCACGCGTTTCCTTTTCCGACCAGCCCGACGATGCGCGCCTCTGGGTCTTCGCCGCGCGTGAGAGTCTCTCGGCCGACGCGGTCGCCCTT
Source organism: Longimicrobiales bacterium (assembly GCA_035269045.1). Lineage (GTDB taxonomy): Bacteria > Gemmatimonadota > Gemmatimonadetes > Longimicrobiales > Gaopeijiaceae > Gaopeijia. The sequence goes on from DATFJS010000398.1 coordinate 267, forward strand.
CTCGGGGCGTCCGTGGATGAATTCCTCGACGGGTGGGCGGCTCACGGACATCCGCTCCGTGCGAGCCGGGACATCGCGGACGATCGGTTCCTCTTCGTCGCCGTTGACCGGGCGTCGGAGCCGCCTTCGGGCTGCTCGATCGACGCGATGGTGCGTCACCTCAAGGGTCTGGAGGGCGCCGTGGGCACGGTGCTCGTCGCCCACGGGCCGGTGTGGTTCCGGGATGCCGACGGCGAGATCCGCTGTGTGACCCGTCCGCAGTTCAAGCAGCTCGCCCGGGAGGGAGAGGTCGACCTCGGGACCCCGGTGTTCGACACCACGATCACGGAGCTGACCGCGCTCCGCGAGGGACGCTTCGAGGTCCCGGCACGCGACGCCTGGCACGGGGCCGCCTTCTTCGGCTGACCCTCGCCCGGGCGCGGACCGGACTCGTCCGGCCCACGCCCCGACGGGATGCTACTCGACGTCGCCCTGCAGCCGCTTGATGAAGGGGCTCGCCAGCAGCGCCACGATTCCGACGCTCCCGACGATCAGCGCCACGGTGCGGAAGAGTGGGGACGGCTGCATGCCTTCGAGGCCTCCCGCGATGCGGCCCGCGATGATGTTTCCGAGCGACACGGAGACGAACCAGAGGCCCATCATCTGACCGACGCGCTTGGCGGGGGCCAGTTTCGTCATGGCCGAAAGGCCCACGGGGGACAGCGCCAGCTCACCGACCGTGTGGAAGAAGTACGTCACCACGAGCCAGGTCATCGCCGCGCCGTTCTCGGTGGAGGCGTTCGCCGCGCCCCAGGAGAGGACGAAGAAGCCCATGGCGAGGCCCAGGAGCCCCCAGCCGAACTTCGCCGGAATCGAGGGGTTGGCGTTCCGCTTCCCGAGCCAGACCCAGAAGACGCCGAAGATGGGCGCCATGATCACGATGAAGATCGAGTTGATCGACTGGAGGAATCCCGCTGGGATCTCCGCGCCCCCGATGGTCCGGTCCGTGTAGTCCCGGGCGAACAGGTTCAGCGACGAGCCAGCCTGCTCGAATCCGGACCAGAAGATGGCGGAGAGCAGGAAGAGCCAGACGATCACCCAGAGGCGCTTCACCTCCTCCTTCGAGTGCCCCCCGAAGAAGATGACGCCGCCGAAGTAGAGTCCGGCGAGGATCAGGACGCCCGCCCCCAGACCGTCGGCGATGGTGGGTAGCTCGATCGAGAGCACGCCGGCGCTGATCGCGAAGCCGAAGGCGATCACGGCCAGGATCGTCGCGCCGGCGATCGTGAAGAAGCGGTTCGAGAGGGCGCGGAGTTCCGCGGGGGTGCGATCGGTCTCGAGTTTCCCGGCTTCTCCGAGATACCCGAGGCCGGCGCGGTACTGGATCAGGCCGAGCACCATCCCGATGCCCGCGAGCGAGAAGCCGAGGTGGAAGTTCCCGGTCCACTCGAAGCCGAAGAGGGTGAATCCCTCCCCGATCGACGAACAGGCGAGCGGCCCGAGGATCGCACCGAGGTTGATCCCCATGTAGAAGACGGAGAAACCCGCGTCGCGGCGCGCACCCCCCTCGGGGTAGAGGTCTCCGACGACCGTCGAGACGTTGGGCTTGAGGAGCCCGGTCCCGATCGTGATGAGGAACAGCCCGATGAAGAACAGCGGCTCCGTCGGAACCGCCATCGAGAAGTGGCCGGCGGCGATGATCCAGCCGCCGACGTACACCGACCTCCGCTTCCCCCAGATGTTGTCCGCGACCCAGCCACCGGGCAGCGCCAGGAGGTAGACGAGCCCCGTGTACAGCCCGTAGATCGCGCCTGCCGTGACGGCGTCCAGGCCGAGTCCGGGATTGGACGCGACGGTCTCCTGCGTGAGGTACAGGATGAGCAGCGCACGCATCCCGTAGTAGGAGAAGCGCTCCCACATCTCCGTGAAGAAGAGGGTGGAGAGCCCCCGGGGATGACCGAAGAAGGTCTTGCCGGGGGTCGCGGTCGAAGCCGTCGGGGTGGACACGGAGTGAAAGCTCCTTCAGGGACGAATCGGCGGCAGACGCGCCGACGAGGACGCGAGCAAACTAGGGGGCTGCGAGGACCACGTCGAGGAAGCGGGCGGAAGCCTCCTCCGCCCAGAGGCCGGGGTTGCGGAGCGAGCCACGAAGAAATCCCACGTGTCCGCCCCGGCGGGTCAGAATCGGGTGGATCGCGGGATTTCGACGCATGGCCTCGGTCGGTACCGCCTCGAAGGGGAGAAAGGGGTCGTCCTGCGCGTGCAGGAGCAGCGTAGGCACCCGGATCTCCGTGAGGAGCGGCCCGGAGCTCGACCGCGCGTAGTAGTCGGCCGCGTCCCGGAAGCCGTGAAGGGGCGCGGTGAGGGCGTCGTCGAACTCACGAAGGGTCTTCGCGGCCCGCACCCGCTCCAGATCGACCTCCTCCGCCAGGAGATGCGTCTTGTCCTCCACCTTGGAGAGGAGCGAGCGGAGAAAGTAGTGCGTGTAGATCCGGCCGATGCGTGAACGCTCCAGCAGATCGGACCCGGCCTGGAGGTCGTACGGAACCGACATCGCGACCGCGGCGTGAACGGGGGATCCGTCTCCCTCCTCGGCCAGGTACTTGAGAAGGACGTTGCCCCCCAGGGATATTCCCAGGGCGCCGAGCGGCGCACCACCCAGACGGTCGGAGAGATACCGCACGACGAAACGCAGATCGTCCGTTTCGCCGGAGTGGTAGGCGCGCGCCTTCCGGTTGGGCTCCCCGCTGCACGAGCGGAAGTTCAGCGCGGCGACGCCGAAGCCGCGCCGCCGCAGGGCAGCGGCGGCACACCGGACGTAGGGACGCTCCGAGTGCCCCTCCAGGCCGTGGAGGATGACGCACCACGGCGCCGCGTCGTCCCGGGGCGACACCAGGTCGATGTCCAGGAAGTCGCCGTCCGGGGTGTCCCACCGTTCGCGGGTGACGGGAAGCTGGGGAGAGCGTCGTGCGTACTTGCCCGCGATCGTCTGCACATGCGGGTTCGCGGCCAGCCGGGCGGGCCGGAACGCCGGCGGGAGTGCCGCCGCGGGGATGAGTTCGTTCGCTGCGCTTCTGGACATGCGGAGTAGTGTAACCGGATGGACCGCGCGGAAGGGAGCGCCCCGATGAAACCGGCACCGGCCGGGGCGCGTAGGATCCGTGGGGTGAAGCGGGGTCGCGGGCTCGAGGGTGCGCGCGCGCTCCGCCGGATGGATCGGCACCGTCGATCCGGGTGGCCATTCAATCGAACAGGAACGCATGCACCGCGTCGCATACCGGATCTTCATGGGCACGCTCCCGGCGACCCTCCTGCTTCTGGGATCCGCCGACCCGGTCGCGTCCGTCCAGAACGGGGAGGTGGCTGTCCGCGATGCCGAACCGGAGCGCGGCGAGCCCGTGGCCCCCCTTCGCGGTCGCGTGACCCTGACCGACGGTGACGTCGTCGAAGGCCTGCTGACCTGGAATCGCCACGCCTCGACGACCCGCGACGTGATCGAGGGCCTGCGCGCCGTGTCCGAGGACGGGTTGCGCTTCCGGACTCGCCGGTCGGAGCGCACCGCGCCCGATCGGCGTCGGAGCGTCGACCTGCCCGGCGTCCGGGTGACCTGGGAAGAGGACGACCCGGAGCTCACTCGCCGGGTCCAGGGGGGCGTTCGTCTTCACTGGGTCGATCGCCTCGTGCGGGACGGCGACGCGCTGGACATCGACCTCCGCACCGGCGACAGCGTCGAACTCCGATCTGCGGGCACCGACGTGGGTCCCGGCTTCCGGGGTCTCGAGGTCGACCTCGGCGACGGCGTGGTTCGAAGGCTCGAATGGGACGAGTTCACGCGTGTGCAGCTTCTTCACGATCTGCCACTCGACGGTCGCGGGTCCCACCGTCTCCATGGCAGGGTGACGACCGACGACGGCGCGAGCATCACGGGATGGATCGTGTGGGATCTCGACGAGTCGCGGGCCTGGCACCGCCTCGACGGCGAGGTGGAGGGCGAATCCATCGACGTCGAGTTCGCGCGCATCGCCGGGATCGAGAAGGCGGACGACGGTGAAGGCGTGGTCGTGATTCTTCGCGGCGGTGGGCGGATGAGCCTCACGGGATCGAACGACGTGGGGCCCGAGAATCGGGGGATCGGCGTGATCGATGAAGCGGGCGAGTTGCACATCGTCGAGTGGGACGACTTCCGGACGCTCGACCTCGTGCCTCCCGCGGGGGAGCGGTGATGTCGACGTCGAGCCGGTTCGGCGCCGCGCTCGTCGGGGCGCTGCTGCTCGTCCCCTCGGGGGCGTCGGGGCAGGTCGGGTCGGGTCCGACCGGTCCCGACGAGGCGTTCGCCGACGCCGGAACCGAGGCCCTCTTCCGGGTCGCGCACGAGGCCTGGCGATCCGTCGACTCGACGGTGGTCCGGTACACGGCGGTCGTGAAGCAGCGACTGGCTGCGTCGCTGCGGACGCCGCTCCGCGACCGCACGATCTTCCAGTCGGAATCGGCCGCCCGGATCTTCTGGGACCGGGATCACGACCAACTCACGCAGCTGCTCGCATCGAGCACCCAGGCGCCCGGATCGGGGGACACGTCGGTCCAGGATGGCGAGGGCGGATTCGGCGTCCCGGACGGCTTCGACCCCGGCGGCGACCGCCTGGTGTTCGGATTCGCGTCCCAGGAAGACACCGACGAGATCGACGAGGACGACTTCTACATCGTTCACCCGCTGGGGAGCCAGGCGAGGGACGTCTACAGGTACGAGGCGCGGGACACGCTCACGCTCGGGCTGCCGGACGGCCGGGAGATCCGGGCGGTGGCGCTCGCGGTCGTCCCCCGGGTGGCCGGCCCCAACTACGTCACCGGTACGCTCTGGATCGAGCCGACTTCGGGGGCGCTCGTCCGGGCGGCGTATCGGCTCAGCCAGCAGCTGGACATCGTCCGCGACATCCCGGATGTCGCCGAGGAGGACGCACAGGGCGAGTTCCGCTGGGTCCCCGGCTTCCTCAAGCCGTGGACGTTCGACATGACGCTGGTCACGGTCGACTACACGCTGTGGGACTTCGAGACGTGGCTCCCGCGGTCCATGCGCATCGAGGGACAGGTGCGCGTCGGAGTGCTGCGCGTCCCGGCCGAGGTGGATGTCGCGTATCGGATCGAGTCGGTGGTGACCGAGGAGGACCTCGCGACGGACGAGGACGTCTCGCCGTTCGGACCCGTGGAGGAGCGGGTCTTCGAGTCCCGCGAGGAGGCCATGGTCTTCATCGCGGAGCGACTCGGCGACGAGGAGGGTGTGCCGTTCGAGGTCTCCGGAGACGTGCTGGTCCCCGAGGATCGCTCGTGGCTGCGGGACAATCCCAACCTGCCACCCCCGATCTGGGAAGACGCCCCCGGGTTCCTGTCGCAGGGAGACGTCGACGAGCTCGAGGACCTCCTCGGCGATCTTCCCCGACCGCCGGTCCAGGCCGCTCCCTTCCGGTTCGGCTGGGGACTCGGCCGCCCCGAGGCGCTCCGGTACAACCGCGTCGAGGCGCTCGCGGCGGGTGTGGCGGGAGACGCCCGGTACGGCACGCCTCTCGGTCCGATCGACATCGACGCGCGGGCGCTGTTCGGAATCGCCGATCTGCAGCCGAAGGTCACGCTCTCGCTGACCCGGAACACCTTCACCAGCAGCGTCGGCGTGGGTGGCTACCACGACCTCCGGGCCGTGGACCCGCGTGGACGCCACCTCGATCTGGGGAATTCTCTGACCGCGTTCATGTTCGGGCGCGACGAGGGGGAGTACTACCTCGCCTCCGGCGGAGACCTTCGCATCCAGCCTCCGGAGGCCGCGCGAAGGAGCTGGGAGGTGCGCCTGTACGGCGAGCGGCAGCGGTCGGTGGAGACCAACACGGATGTCGCCGTCACCCAGCTCTTCGACTCGGGCTGGCGGTTCCGGCCGAACGTCGAATCCACCGAGCTCGACGAGTTCGGCACCGAGGTCTGGATCCGCCCGTGGTGGGGGCGCGACCCCGAGGGCCTGCAGGGCGGCGTGGAGCTCTACGCCCATGCGGCCACCTGGTCGCCCCGATCGGGCGGTGAACGCTCGTCCTTCGCGCGCACTCGCCTGACGGCCCGCACCCGGGTGCCGATCACCGAGCGACTCCGGGTGGGGATCGAGGTCGAGGGGGGGAGCGCCTTCGACCTGGACGCCGCGCAGGCCGTACCCTCCGCCGTGCCCCCTCAGCGGAACTGGTTCGTGGGCGGCGCGCTCACCCTGCGGGGATACGATGCGAGCGTGCTCCGAGGCGAGGACTTCGGACGGGCGCGCATCGAGTTCGCCCGAGGGCTCCGGGGCGGATCCCTGACCTTCTTCGGGGACGCCGGCTGGGCCGGCACCTGGGACGTCTTCGAGGGCGAGGACGTCCTCTACGCCGTGGGTGTCGGAGCGAGCGTGCTCGACGGACTCGTGCGCTTCGATCTGTCCCGGGGTCTGACCGGGCCGCTCAAGCGCACTCGGCTCGACCTGTATCTGGACGCGATTCTCTAGGGCCTGTTCACGCTACGGGGATGTGGTGTCTTTTTGACGCACGCCCCGGGCGTCGCGCATTGTCATGCGCATGATGGGTGCCGCGGGTCGTCCGGTCCGCGCCCTCGCGGGGGCGCTGCTTCTTCCACTGATCGCGTCGTGCGCGGAGACGTCACCCTCGCTCGAACCGGGCGTGCCGGTCGATCTGGCGGATCGCCGCGCCCGCACGATCTCCGATCTGGCGTACCGCTTCCGGCTCGAGCTCCCGCGGGACCCCGGTGCACCGATCCACGGGTCCGCGGTGATCGACTTCACCTGGACGGATCCCGACGGACAGCCCGTGGTGGTGGATCTCGAGTGGGCGGAGGCGAGTGTTCGACAGGTCCGCATCGACGGCCGGCCGGTGGACTGGACGGCGGTCGCCGACCATCTGGTCATTCCTCCCGAGGCGCTCGAACCCCACGGCGCCAACCGGCTCGAGGTCGACTTCGTCTCGACGGGGGAGGCCGGCCTCCGGCGTGACGCCGACGTCGTCTACAGCCTGTTCGTCCCCGACCGGGCCCACACGCTCCTGCCGCTTTTCGATCAGCCGGATCTGCGGGGGACCGTCTCGTGGGAGATCGAGGCCCCGCTGGGCTGGGAGGTCGTGACGAACGCCGCGGTCGAAGCGCGGGAGGCCGGCGCGACGTCGGAGCGGTGGACGTTCGCCGCGTCCCGCCCGATCTCTCCCTATCTCATGGCGTTCGCGGCCGGGTCCTTCGAGGTCGTGGAGGGCCGCCGCCGCGGCCGATCCTACCGGCTGCTGCATCTGGGGCTGGACGCGGAGCGGGTGGACCGGAATGCGGGCGCCGTCTTCGACCTGCACGCCCGCTCGCTCGCATGGATGGAGTCCTACACCGGCCTCGCATACCCATTCGGGAAGTTCGACGTGGTCGCCGTGCCCGACCTCCCGTACGGGGGGATGGAGCACCCGGGCGTCGTGCTGTACCGCGAGCGGGACCTGCTGCCCCCGGGCGAGGCCGGTCCGGCCGAGGAGCGCCGACGGGCCGAGATCGTCGCGCACGAGTCGGCGCACATGTGGTTCGGCAACCTCGTCGCGATGGCGTGGCTCGACGATCTCTGGATGAAGGAGGTCTTCGCCGGGCACTTCGCGGCCCGGGTCGTGGAGGAGATGTTCCCCGACGACGATCACGATCTGCGCTTCCTCTTCGCCCACCATCCCCCGGCGGGTCGATCCGCGGTTCCGGGGGAAGGCCTGCCGATCCGCGGCGCCGTGACGAACCTGCACGAGGGTCCGGAGACCGGGACCGGTCGGATCCACCGACGGGCGCCCGTGGCCCTGGCGAACCTGGAGCGATTCGTGTCGCCCGACACCTTCCGCGAGGGGGTGCGCGCGCTGCTGGAGCGTCACGCATGGGGGAGCGTCGGGTGGGACGACTTCGTCGAGGTCCTGCAGTCGATTCATGGCGCGGACCTCTCGAAGTGGAGCCGCACGTGGGTGGACGGCTCGGAGCGGCCGGTCATGCGTCTCGTCTGGGAGGCGGATGGGCGGGGCAGGGGGACGGTCGCGATCATTCAGGAATCGGGGACGGAGGCCGACCCGCTCTGGCCACAGCGTTTGACGGTGCACGGCCAGTGGGTGGACCGAACCGAGTCGTCCACGGTGGAATTCAGGGGGGATGCACGGAGGATCGTCGTCTGGAGCGACGTGGTGCGCCCGGAACTCGTGATCCCGAATGCGTCCGGGCTGGAGTACGGCCTGTTCCGCCTCGACCCGGTGTGGACGGACGCGCTCCTGTCCCGCCTGGGAAGTCTCCGGCCGGCCCTGCTGAGGGCTTCGGCGACGCTCGTGATCGAGGACGCGGTCTCGGAGTCGCGCGTGGCGCCGGAGGCGGTCATCGGGGCCGCCCTCTCGGCGCTGGAGCGCGAACGCGACGAGCTCCTGGCGACCCGGCTGGTCCACCTCATCGGCACCACGTACCAGGATCATCTGGCGTCGGATCGGCATCACCCTCTGGCCGACCGCATCCGGGCCGGCTTCGGGGATCGGATCGCAAAGGCGCGGTCGAGGGCACAGCACGCACGCGTCGCGTCGAGCTGGCAGCGGATGATTCTCGAGAATCGGATGTCGGAGGAGCCGATACTCGGCATCGAGCGGCCCGCGTCCACGCTGCTTCGTGCTTCGGCGCCACGCGGCTGGCGGGGTGGCGTCGGCGGGGTACCGGGACGCCCGGATCTCCGTGACCCGGTCCTTCGGCGGACGGTCGCGATCGCGCTCGAGCTTCCGGTCGTCCGGCTCCGCCCGCGTTAACAGGCGTCACCACATTTCCGGGGGAAGGTGGTCAGCGGGCGGTGATGCCCGCAGCACGGGCCCTCGCCAGCTCTCCGTGACGACGGATCCGTCCGTGTAGTCATTGAGGGGTAGGGGCGATGTGTTTACACTGTTAACATGTCGACCGAAACGCGCGAACGGATTCTCAAGGAAGCCACCGAGCTCTATCTCAAGGACGGCTTCGACGGCTTCTCGATGCGGGCTCTCGCACGGGCCGTGGGAGTCACCGCCCCCGCGCTGTACCGCCACTACTCCTCGAAGGAAAACGTCCTCCACGAGATCATGGGGGAGGCGTTCCGTCGGCTTTCCAACGAGCTCTACAAGGCGCTCTCCGAGCCCACGCCCCTCGAGCGATTCCGCCGGGCGGTCAGCGGATACGTGGACTTCGCGCTCGAGAATCCGCGCCTCTACGAGGTGCTGTTCGTCCCCGCCACGATGATGGGAGACGGAGAGCTGCCGGAGAGCGTCCAGGCGCAGGGCTGCGCGGTCGGGCAGTTCTTCGACGACCGGGTGCGCGAGTGCGTCTCGGCGGGCGTGCTCCGTGACGACGAGGTCGCGCCGACCATGTGGGCGCACACGCACGGGATGGTGTCTCTGTACCTCCGCGGACGCATGTCGGCGCGGGGCATCGAGACGGCGGCGGACTTCCGCGAGCTCTTCGAGGCATCGACCACGCGGATGCTCGAGGGACTCGGGGGGCCGGTGATCCGGTCGGTGGATGTCGAAGACGAATCCGGCGCCGTGGTCTAGGGCGCGATACGGAGAGGTATGATGGGACGGATGATGATGGTGGTGGGGTGGGGGTTCACGTGTCTCGTGCTCATGGTCGGGCCGGCCGTGGCCCAGGAGCAGGGACGGGCCGTCCGGGCGGACGCCGCCGACGCCACGAGGCAGGTCGGCCTGTCGGAGGCGGTGTCCATGGCCCTCGCGGCCAATCCGGAGCTCTCTGCCGCCCAGTACGCCGTGCGTGAGGCGGAGGAGCGGGTGTCCGAGGCGTGGGGCAACGTGTTCCCCGTCGTGGACCTGACGAGTTCCTACACGCGCAACTTCTCGCCGCCCGTCAGCTTCCTGCCGGGTACGTTCGTGGATCCGAATGCGGACCCGAACGAGCTCGTCCCCTTCCGCTTCGGGGCGGACAACGTCTGGAATCTCTCCATCGACGTGGAGCAGCCGCTCTTCAACGCGGCCGCGTTCATCGGCGTCGGCGCCGCGGGACGATTCCAGGCGCTGCAGGACGAGTCGTACCGGGGGCAGGTCCAGACCGTGGTGACCCGTGTCCGCGAAGCGTACTACCGGCTTCTGCTCAACCAGGAGCAGGTTCGCCTGCTGGAGAACTCGATCCGGCGCGTCGAGCAGAGCCTCGCGGAGACGCGAGCGCTCGAGGAAGCGGGGCTGGTATCCGAGTACGACGTGCTCCGCCTCGAGGTCGAACTCGCCAATCTCACTCCGAATCTGCGACGGGCCGCGGAGGCCGTGGCGCAGGATCGTCGGACCCTGGCGATCGAACTCGGGCTCGAGGTCGGTACGGAGCTCCGCGTGCAGGGAACGCTCGCCACCATGCGGCTCGACGATCCCGCCGCGAATTCGCCCGAGAACCGTGAGGTCCTGGCGTTCGGCGGCCGGACCGTGGCGCCATCCGAGTCGCTGGTGGCCGAGGCGATGGGGAGCCGCTCCGACCTCCTCCAGCTCGAGCTCACCGAGAGTCTCCGGACCACCGAGCTCCGGCTCGAGCAGGTACAGTACCTCCCCCGGATCGCCCTGTTCGGCAGCTACGGGATCGCCGCCCAGCAGAACGGCGATCCCAGGTTCTTCGGAGATCCCCGCGGATATTCGAGGCTGGCCGGAGTCCGGGTGACGCTGCCGATCTTCCAGGGGCTTCAGCGGGACGCACGCATCGACCAGAAGCAGGCGGTGCTCGAGCAGGCGCGGGTTCAGACGGAGTACGCCAGACGCCAGGCGCGCAACGAGATAGAGACGCTGGTGGCGGCCACCGAGGAGGCGCGGGAGCGGGCGGATGCCCAGGCCCTCGCCGTACGGCAGGCCACACGCGGCTTCGAGATCGCCAGCGCCCAGTACCGAGAGGGCATCGGGACGCAGCTGGAGCTGACGGATGCCGAGGTCGCGCTCCGGCAGAGCGAATTCAATTACGCGCAGGCGGTGCACGACTATCTGGTTGCGCGCGCACGTCTGGACCGCGCCACCGGCCGCGTGCCGGTGGAGACCGAGTCCGGAGGTGTCGGATGAACGCACGGACAACCGAGGATGTGGGGATGAAGGGGGAAGGGATGATGCCGTCGCGGATCGCGAAGGCGTGGATGGTGCTCGGCGTCGCCGGGGTGGTGGCCGCCTGCGGTGGGTCGGCGGATGGCCGTGAGGCGCCGGGAGAGGCGGAGGCCGGAGAGGCGGGCTTCGCGCGCGTCATCAATGTCGAGGTCGCGACGATCGAGCAGTCGCGATTCGTCGAGCAGATTCGACTCACGGGGACGGTCCGGGCGGACCGCGACGTGACCGTCGCGGCCGAGGAGACCGGTCGGGTCGTCGAGGTGCTGGCGGAGAAGGGGGACCGGGTCGCCGAGGGGAATCCGCTGGTTCGACTCGACGCCGAGCTTCTCGAGGCGCAGGTGGAGCAGGCGGAGGCTCGTGCCTCGCTCGCGGAGGACACGTGGGAGCGGCGGCGCCGGCTCTGGGAGGAAGACCGGGTGGGCACGGAGCTGGCCTATCTCCAGGCCCGTGCGAATGCTCGGGAGGCGGCGGCATCGCTGCGGAATCTCCGGGAGCGCCTGTCGCGGACGGTGATCCGGGCTCCCTTCGACGGGGTCGTGGAGGACCGGGCGGTCGAGCAGGGAAGCCTCGTCGCCCCGGGCACACCGGTCGCCCGGATCCTGGACCTCGATCCGCTCGAGGTGAGCGCGGGAGTGCCGGAGCGCTACGCCGCCGACGTGCGGCCGGGTGCGACGGTGACGGTGTCCGTGGACGCCCTCCCCGATGCCGCCTTCGAAGGCCGTGTCGGCTTCGTCGGGGCCACCGTGGATCCGCAGAGTCGCACCTTCCCGGTCGAGGTCACGCTTCCGAACCGCTCCAGGCTCATCAAGCCCGAGATGGTCGCGGACGTGCGCGTCGAGCGGAGGGCGATCGACGACGCGCTGGTCGTCCCGCAGGACGCCGTCGTCCGGGTGGAGAACGGGTACGTCGTGTTCGTCGTGGTGGGCACGGACGGAGAGACGCGCGTGGAGGCACGAGACGTCGTCGTCCGCGCCAGCCAGGCGAACCGTGTAGTGCTCGAGGGAGATGTGGCCGCGGGGGAGCGGCTCGTGGTCGTCGGGCAGCAGCTGGTCGCGGACGGTGATCGCGTGCGGGTCGTGGAGGCACGATGATCGCACCGGGTGGACGGAACGAGGACGCGGACGTCGCGGCGCCGCCCTCCGACCCGGAGGAGCTGGCGCGGTACAAGGAGTTCGGGCTGACCTCCTTCGCGGTCGACCATTTCACGAGTGTCGCCGTCCTTCTGGTCATCCTGACGATCACCGGGCTCACCTCGTACTTCGCGACGCCGAAAGAGTCGTTTCCGGAGATCGAGATCCCGATGATCGCCGTGAACACGGTGTATCCGGGCGTGGCTCCCGAGGACATCGAATCGCTCGTCACCCGGAAGGTGGAGGACGAGCTGGCGACGATTCCCGACCTGAAGGAGATCACCTCCAGCTCCGCGGAGGGCTTCTCGAGCGTCGTGGCCGAGTTCGAGACCACCGTGGATCTCGAGGATGCGCTCCAGCGGGTTCGCGAGCGGGTGGATCTCGCCCGAGCCGAGCTCCCCGACGACGCGGAGGAGCCCCAGATCGTCGAGTTCGACGTGACGCAGGTCCCGATCCTGCAGGTGAATCTGTCGGGCGAATACGATCTGGTGCGCCTCAAGGAGCTCGCGGAGGCGCTGCAGGACGAACTCGAGGCGATCCCGCAGGTG
>DATFJS010000399.1:0-16987 GCA_035269045.1 Longimicrobiales bacterium
CTATCTTCTGAAGCTGGTCGGAACCCGGAACAAGGCACAGGCGGCGACGACGCTCCTCCTCAATCGTATTTTCGTACGCAATCTCCTGGCCGGAGAGGAGGTCGGCTGAACCATCCACAGCCTTCTCGTGACGAACGCACCCTGATCCGGGTCGGCTCACACGAGCTGCTCGGCCGACTCGCCCGCCGGACGCCTCCGGGTATCGATCCCGGCACTCGCCTGGCCCGCCGGGGCACGGGACTCTTCGGGAACTCCGGGCTCGACCAGCTTCACGCACGGTCCTCATCTTCGGCCCGAGCCGCACACAACCCGTGAATGAGGATCCGAATTTCCGCCGCCCGGTCGCGCCGATCTCACCTCACCTTCCCCACTCCGTCGTGGCCGCGGAGGACGCCGGACTCTGCCGCCAAGACGGCTTCGACCGGGCGGAGGGAGGCGACACGACATGGTCGTGAGATGCACCCGCTGCGGTGTCGGGGTGGGCATGAGCGTGCTCCGGTGCCTCCGGTAAGGGTGGGCTGAGCACCCCGGCTGGCGGGACCGGCCCCGGACGCGAATCTTGGTGGGCCAGTAACGGGAAGCAGATACACGCCCCAGGTCGGTGGAGAGGAGAGAGGACGGATATGGCGAACGCGAAACTCGAGAAGCAGCTGGGGCTGTTCGACGTCTATGCCATCAGCACGGGCGCCATGTTCAGCTCGGGCTTCTTCCTGCTCCCGGGGATCGCGGCAGCGGCCAGCGGGCCCTCGGTGGTCCTGGCCTACGCCGCCGCCGCGCTCTTCATCCTTCCGGCCATGTTGAGCGTCGCGGAGCTGAGCACGGCCATGCCGAAGTCGGGCGGCGCCTACTACTTCCTCGACCGGGCCCTCGGCCCCATGGTCGGTACCGTGGGCGGGCTCGGCGCGTGGCTGGCACTGGTGCTCAAGAGCGCGTTCGCGCTGGTGGGGATGGGCGCCTACCTGGCTCTCCTCGTGGACGTGCCCATCGTGCCGCTGGCCGTCATTCTGACCGTCCTGTTCAGCGCCCTGAACATCTACGGCGCCAAGGAGACCAGCGGGCTGCAGCGGTTCCTCGTGACCACGCTCCTGGTCATTCTGGCGTTCTTTCTGCTCCAGGGCGTGATGGAGCTCGGAGAACTCGGCGGGGCACAGCTCCGGGACCGCTACACCCCCTTCGCGCCCTTCGGGGTGTCCGGGTTCCTGTCCACGATCGGGCTCGTCTTCGTCTCGTACGCCGGCCTCACCAAGGTCACCAGCGTGGCCGAAGAGGTGAAGAATCCGGACCGCAACATCCCGCTCGGGATGTTTCTCTCCCTCATCACCGCGACCGTGATCTACGTCCTGGGCGTGGCTATCATCGTCGCCGTCCTGGACCCGGTGGCGCTCCGGAACGACCTGACGCCGGTGGCCACCGCGGCGTCCGCCTTCTTCGACTGGCTCCCGGGCTCCATCGGGCTCTACCTCATCGTGGTGTCGGCGATCGCCGCCTTTGCCTCCACGGGCAATGCCGGTATCCTCGCCGCTTCCCGATTCCCCCTGGCGATGGCCAGGGACCGGCTCATCTGGGGCCGCTTCGCCGAGGTGGGCCGCTCCGGCACGCCCACCATCGCGATCCTGGTGACCGGCGGCCTGATGATCTTCGCCATCCTGGCCCTGGACGTGGAGGGGATCGCCAAGCTGGCCAGCGCGTTCATGCTGCTGCTGTTCGCGTTCCTGAACCTGACGCTGATCATCATGCGCGAGAGCGGCATCGAGGCGTACGACCCCGGCTACCGTTCGCCGCTGTACCCGTGGATGCAGATCTTCGGCATGCTCGGTCCCGTATGGCTGATCACGGAGATGGGCGAGATGGCCGTCCTGTTCACCCTGGGCGTCGTGGCCCTGTCCATCGGCTGGTTCTTCTACTACGTCCACGGCCGCGTGCCGCGGGAGGGGGCCATCTACCACGCCTTCGCCCGGCTGGGGGAACGCCGGTACGCCGGACTCGACATGGAGCTGCGGGGCATCGTGAAAGAGCGCGGTCTCCGGGAGGAGGATCCGTTCGACGAGGTGGTGGCCCGGGCCTTCGCCTTCGACGCCGACGAATTCCACGACTTCGGGAGCGTGGCGGAGCGGGCCGCTGTCCTGCTCGGCGAGCGCACCGGCCTGGCCCCCGACGACCTCCGGAGCGGATTCACGGGCGAGATGCGGGCCGGAGTGGTGCCCGTGGCCCGGGGCGCCGCCATCCCGCACCTCCGAGCCGTGGGGCTGGAGCACCCCGAGATGGTGCTGGTCCGGTCCCGGGAAGGCATCACGATCGACGTCCCGGTCGACGACCCCGGCGTCCTCGGCGACGAACCGGAAATCCGGGAGGGCGACCCGCCCATCGATCCGGACAACCCGCCTACCCGACCCGTGCGGCTCCACGCCCTCTTCTTCCTTCTGAGCCCCCAGGCCCAGCCGGGTCAGCACCTCCGCCTCCTGGGGCATCTGGCCACCCACGTCGACGACGACGCGTTCATGGACGACTGGCTCGCCGCCGACGGGGAGCAGCAGATGCGGGAGACCCTCCTCCGCGAGGAGCGCTCCCTCTCCCTTCATATCACCCCGGACGGCCCCACCGCCGAGCTGGTCGGGAAAGCCTTGATGGAGGTTCCGCTCCCGGACGACCTGCTGGTGGCCCTTGTTCGTCGCGGCGGCCACACGATGGTCCCCCACGGGCCCACGCGCCTCGAGGCCGACGACCGGCTCACCATCATCGGGGACGCCGCCGGGATCCGGGAGGTGGCCGACCGCTACCGCACCCCCCTGCATCGACCGATGGAACCGGGCTCGTGACATGTCACGTCCGGCGGGCAGTACGGCCGGATGACCCGCGGAGGCCGGCCGTCACGGGGCAGCGCTCGGGCTCCTGTCCCTTAAGGCCGGCCCTACGCACCGTGACGGAACGAGAAGCGGTCTGCCGACTACCCAGACAGACACGAATCGAGAATCGACAGGGGGTCACATGGCCACATTCAACGACGAGCGCGAGGAGTTCATCACGGCGATCCGGAATCGCTTCGACAAGCTGCAGGAGGTCATGAAGGACCTGCAGCGTGCTGGGACCCGGGACAACGACATGGAGACACTCCACCGAATCGAACGCGCCCGGAAGTCCACGGCGGAGAAGGGAGAGGCGGTCCAGATGCTGCTGGACGAGGCGCGGGAGGTGGAGGACGAGGAGGACTGGCCGGACGCCCGACAGCGACTCGAAGCGGCATGGCAGGAGTACAGCGAGGCCGTCGACCGGGCGCGCCTCGAGATGGAACGGGCCGAAGAGCTCTCCTGACGAAGGCGGACGAGATTCACGTCTCGCCGGGAGGAGCGGTGCCGGGAGCGATGCGATGAGCCGGCGAGGCGTCCTCGCGCGGATCGGACCACTCTGGATCGTGGTGTCCGTCGCGCTCTGGTGGTCGCTCTCCGGGCCGGAGTACGGGCTCGGGATCGCGGCGATGGTCGGCGTGGGCGTCGGCATGATCCTCTACGTCGGCCTGGGCGGACGCTCACGGACCCGGCCGAGTCTCCGCGGAATCGTCCGGTTCAGCCCCTGGTTCATGGGGCAGCTCTTCCGGGCCGGTATCGACGTGAGCCGGCGAGCGCTGGCTCCGTCCCTTCCCGTGGATCCCGACCTGATCGAGTACCGCATCGGCCTCCCGGAGGGCATCCCCCGGATCTTCTTCGTCAACTCCATCAGCCTGCTTCCGGGGACGTTCAGCGCGCGCCTCGCGCCGGACCGGGTGACGGTCCACAGACTCGCGCCGGACGTGGCCTCGGAGGCGACGCTGCGGCGGCTCGAGGAGCATGTCGCGGCGCTCTTCGGGGTCGAGGGCGGGATCGAGGGCGGGATCGACGTCGAGACCGAGAACGAGAACGAGAACGAGGACGAGGACGAGGCCTCGTCGTGAGCGTCTTCCTGACGAGCGTGGCGCTCTTCCTGCTGGCGAACCTCGCGATCGGCCTCCTGCGGGTCGTGGGGGGGCCGACGGCCGCCGACCGGCTGATCGCGACCCAGCTCTTCGGAACCATCGGCGTGGCGGCGGTCCTCGTCCTGGCCGAGGTGAGCGGCGTTCCGGCGCTGCGGGACGTGGCGCTCGTGTTCGCGCTGCTCGCGAGCGTGATGGCCGTGGCGTTCGTGAAGCGGGGCTGGGTGATGCGCGGCGAGGAGGCGGAGAGCCAGGACGGAGGAGAGGCATGACCGAGTTCCTCTTGCGGGCGTCGGACCTGGTCCTCGACGGCGCCTCCATCGTCCTGCTGGTCACCGGTTCCTTCTTCTTCCTGGCCGGCACCGTGGGGGTCCTCCGGTTTCCGGACGTGCTCACCCGGCTCCACGCGCTGACCAAGGCGGACACGCTCGGGCTGGGGTTCGTCGTGCTCGGACTCTGCATCCGGACGGAACTCTGGTCCGTCCGGGTCCAGCTCCTGGTGATCTGGGTGATCGTCCTGGTGTCGACCGCGACGGTCGCGCATCTCCTCGCGCGCACCGCCCTGGAAAGCCGACCCGACCAGAGTCGGGCCGACCAGGATCGGACCGACCGGAATCGGACCGGAGCGTCCTCGTGACGGCCGTCGGATGGATGCTCGACGGAGGCGTGGTCGCGCTCATGCTGGTCCTCGCGGTCCGGGTCGTGGTTACGCGGGACCTGTTCGAGGCGACCATCCTGTTCGTGTCCCTCGGGCTGACGCTGGCGGTGGCCTGGATCCGCCTCGGCGCCCCGGACGTCGCGCTGGCGGAGGCCGCTCTCGGGGCCGGCCTGATGGGCGCACTCCTTCTCAACGCCTTCCAGCGCCTCGCCCGCCGCACGGGCGCGCGCCCGGCCGGGGAGATCCGGGCGACGCTCGGGGACGACGAGGAGTCCGATACCCGCGCGGAGGGGGCCTCGGAATGACGGACGACCGTCGTGACCCCTCGCCCACCGCGGTCGATGAGGCCGGGCGCGAGCCGCTGCTTCTCGACGACGGCTCGGAGGAGGGGCCGGGCTGGCTGCGGAGTCTGCTGGGCGCGGTGCTGCTGCTCGGAGGCGTGGGTGTCGTCGTCCTCCTCCTCGACGGACCCGATCGAGCGCCCCTCCTCCCGTCTCTGGTCACGGACCGTCTCGGGGCGAGTGGCGTCTCGAACCCGGTCACGGCCGTGCTCATGAACTTCCGCGCATGGGACACCCTCCTCGAGGTCACCGTGCTGGTCGCGGCGGTCGTCGTCGTGTGGTCGCTGGACCGGGACACGGCGCCCCTCGCGCGATCGGTGGAGGGGCACCTCGAGGATCCGGTGCTCCACGAACTCGTCCGGGTCGTCGTGCCGCTCGCGGCGACGGTCGCCGTCTACCTGACGTGGGTGGGATCGCACGCCGCGGGAGGCGCCTTCCAGGCCGGGGCGCTGATGGCCGGCGCGGCGGTCCTGCTCGCGGCGGGCGGCTACATTCCGCCCTTCACAGCGGCCTATCGGACGGTCCGGGTGGCTGTGGCGGCGGGAATCGTCGTGTTCCTCGGCGTGGGCGCGGGGTCGATGGTCCGGACGGGATCGTTCCTGGCGTATCCCGCGGACTGGGCGCACACCCTGATCCTGACGGTCGAGTCGGCGATGGCGCTCTCCATCGCGGTGGCGCTCACCCAGCTGTTCGTGGATGTCCCGTCGATCACCGCGGCGGATCCGTCTCTCGAACGGGTCGACCCGACCGGCGATCCGCTCGGCCGGGTGCTGGCCCGGACCCGACCGACGACCTCCGGGTCGGAACCGGACGAGGGGCCCCGATGAGCCCGGTCGACCTCTATCTCGTCGCCGGGGTCGCGCTGTTCGTGGTCGGCCTCTGGGGCGTGCTGGCCCGCGCGCATCTCTTCTGGAAGCTGCTCTGCGTCAACATCATGGCGAGCGGCAACTTCCTGATCCTGGTGAGCGCCGCACCCCGGTCGACCCCCGGGACGGCGGATCCGATTCCCCAGGCGATGGTCCTGACCGGCATCGTCGTGGCCGTCGCCTCGACCGCCGTGGGCCTCGGGATCGCGCTCCGGATCGTGGAGCGGACCGGTCGACCCTTCCTGCGGGACGACGGCGCACCCGCGACGGAGACCGGCGCCTCCGAGGCCCGGGCCGAGTCGGCGGACGCATGAACGACCTCCCCCTCTGGTCCACCGTCGCGGTGGCGGCCCCCCTCCTTGGTGCCCTGATCTCGCTGATCGCCCGGAGGGTCACCATCCAGGCGGGCCTCCTGCTTGGCTCGCTGGGCGCGCTGGCCGGCGCCGCCGGACTCTGGCGGGAGCTGCTCCGGCACGGGGCCGGCACCCATGCGCTCGGAGGGTGGGGGCAGCCGCTCGGGATCGAGTTCCGGGTCGACGGCCTCGCCGTGGGGATGCTCGCGATGACCGCCCTGGTCGGCACGGCGGTCGCCCTCTACTCGACCGCCTACTTCGGCGATCTGGCGCGGGTCCACGAAGACCGGTCTCCGGGAGGCCGGGCCGCCCGCTTCTTCTCGCCGCTCTGGCTTCTGCTCTGGACGGCCCTGAACGCGCTGTACCTCTCGGCGGACCTCTTCAACCTCTACGTCACGATCGAGCTGTTCGGGCTGACCGCGGCGGCCATCATCACCCTGGCCGTAAGCACGACGGCGCTCCGGGCCGGCATGCGCTACCTGCTGATCTCGCTGGTGGGATCGATGCTGTTCCTGTTCGGGGTCGCTCTTCTCTATGCGGACTACGGAGTGCTCTCCCTGGAGGCGCTCGCGGCACTCGGCCCCGAGGGCACGACCGCCGCGGTCGCCCTGGCGGCCATCACGGCGGGGATGGCCGCGAAGACGGCGCTCTTTCCGCTCCACGCATGGCTGCCGCCGGCCCACGGCTCGGCGCCGGCGCCGGGCAGTGCGGTGCTGTCCGCGCTGGTCGTGAAGGCGTCGTTCTACGTGCTGCTGCGAATCTGGGTCCAGGTGTACGGCGCCGCCGCGGCCCCCGCGGCGACGATCCTGGGTGTGCTCGGAGCGATCGCGATCGTCTGGGGATCCGTGCTGGCCCTCCGACAGACGAGCCTCAAGCGGCTGATCGCCTACTCGACCATCGCGCAGGTCGGCTACCTGTTCCTGATGCTGCCGCTCCTGATGGGGGGAGCGGGTGAATGGAACGCCGACGCCTGGAGGGGCGGCGTCTACCAGATGCTGTCCCACGGTGTGGCCAAGGCGGCCATGTTCCTGGCGGCCGGCAGCATGAGCTACGCCGTCGCACGCGACGACATCGACGCGATCGCGGGCGTGGCCCGCCGGATCCCGATGTCCTTCGCCGCCTTCGGCCTCGCCGGCCTCACGATGGCCGGGATCCCGCCATCGGGCGGCTTCGTCGGGAAGTGGCTCCTGCTCCGCTCGGCATTCGGCACCGGCGCCTGGGTGTGGGCGATCGTGATCGCGGCGGGAGGCCTGCTGGCCGCGGCGTACGTCCTGCGGCCCCTGGCCCGCGCACTGGCGGAACCGGATCCGTCCCGGGACTTCCGGGCCGTGCCTCGCCGAATGGAGTGGTCCGCGATGGCCCTCGCCCTCCTGAGCGTGATCATGGGTGTGCGCCCGTTCGAGATCCTGTCGCTGCTCGAGATCGGAGGGCTCCGGCCGTGGTGACGCCCCTGGTCGACTCGGCGTTGCTCCCGCTGCTCATCCTGGTGGCGTCGCTCGGCACGGGGCTCACCGTCCTCCTGCTCCCCCGGGAGCGACTGACGCTGGCCGGCACCGTGAGCGCCGCGGGAGCCGCCGTCCATCTCGTGCTGGTGGCGGTTCTGCTGCAGGGGGTCGCGGCCGGCGCCCGGTACGAATGGGCGCTCGAGGTCATGCCCGGGCTCTCTCTGACCCTCGTCGGCGACGCACTCGCACTCCTCTTCCTGACCCTTTCCGCCGTCCTCTGGCTGGCCACGACCGTCTACGCGGTGGGCTACATGAAGGGGACCCGGAGCCCCCGCAGGTTCTTCGCCTTTCTGGCGCTCTGCATCACCGCCACGACGGGGATAGCCCTCGCCGGCGATCTCTTCACCTTCGTCGTCTTCTACGAGGCGCTCACCTGGGCCACCTACCCGCTGGTGGTGCACGAGGGGTCCGAGGCGGCGCTTCGGGCGGGACGGAAGTACCTGCGCTACACGCTGACCGCGGGAGCCGTGCTGATCGTGGGGGCCGTCTGGTTCCAGACGGAGGTCGGAACGCTGGCGTTCCGCGCGGGGGGAGTGGTCGATGCGGCCGCCGCGACCGCCGAACCGGGCAGATACCTGCTCCTGTTCGTACTGCTGATCGCGGGGGTCGGGGTGAAGTCGGCCTTCGTCCCCCTGCACGGATGGCTGCCGAGTGCCATGGTGGCCCCCACCCCGGTCAGCGCGCTGCTGCACGCCGTGGCCGTCGTGAAGGCGGGCGCCTTCGGGGTCGTCCGCGTCCTCCATTCGCTTTTCGGCATCGACGTCGCGACACAGATCGGAGCCGCCGCGCTGGTCGCCGCGCTGGCGGCCTTCACCATCCTGTACGGCTCGATCCGGGCGCTGTGGCAGGACGAGATCAAGCGACTGCTCGCCTTCAGCACGATCAGCCAGCTCTCGTACATCGCGCTGGGCGTCGCCTTCGCGCATCCGCTCCTGCTGATCGGAGGCCTGGCCCATCTGGTGCACCAGGGACTCATGAAGATCACCCTGTTCTTCTGCGCCGGCGTTCTTTCCGAGGAGCTGGGAATCACCCGGGTCAGCCAGATGGCCGGCGTGGGCCGGCGCCTGCCCTGGACGATGGTCGCGTTCTCCGTCGGCGCGCTGGGGATGATCGGGCTGCCCCCGATCGCCGGCTTCTTCACCAAGTGGTACATGGGCGTGGGGGCGATCCAGGCCGGCTCCGGCTGGATCGTGCTCGTGCTTCTCGCCAGCACCGGGCTCAACGCGGCCTACTTCCTGCCGGTACTGAAGACCGCCTGGATCGACCGCCCGCCCGAGGCGGCCTCGGAAGACGCGGCGGACCCCGCAGCCCCCGCGCCCTCTGCGGCCCCGGCCACGGAAAGAGTCGCGGCCGACCGCCGCATGCTGATTCCGACCGTCGCCACCGCCGCCCTGGCGCTGGCCGCCGGCCTGCTCGCGGGATCCGCCTGGAGCCCGATCGGGTGGGTCGAGCTCATCGTGTCGCGGGGGCTGATGTGACGACCGGACTCGCCCAGGCTCTCCTGATCGCCACGCCTGGCCTCCCTCTGGCGCTGGCCTTCGTGCACCTCCTCGCGGTCGCATCCCCCGGCTCGAGGTCGGGGACCCGGGCCCGACTCGCGGCCGCGATGCCATGGGCCGCCGCGCCCGGCGCGCTTCTCGTGGTGATGTCGCTCGCGGGAGGCCTGCGGCCGTCCGCGGGCGTCGCCGTGCCCGGTGGGCTCCTCGGCCTCGAACTCGGGCTGGACGCGACCGGACGCGCCTTCCTGCTCCTCACCTCCCTCGTCTGGGCGGCCTGCGGCGTCTACGCGCATCGGGCGCACGCCGACGACCCCCATCGAGACTGGCTGACCGGCTTCTTCCTGCTCACGCTGGCCGGAAACGCGGGGCTGGTCGTCGCCGCCGACGCCGTGTCGTTCTACACCTTCTTCGTGATCATGACCTTCTCGGCGTGGGGACTGGTCGTGCACCGACGCGATCCGGACGCCCTGCGTGCGGGCCGGGTCTACGTCGTGCTCGCGGTCCTCGGAGACGTCGCGATCCTGGCAGGAATCCTCGCCCTCGGGGCCGCGGCCTCGGGGAATATCGGATTCGGTCCGGAACTCGAGAGCGCCTGGGCCGCCCTCGGCGGACCGGCCGGGATTTCCGGTCCCGAGATCGTCGGCGCCCTCCTGATCGGAGGCTTCGGGGTCAAGGCCGGGCTGGTGCCCCTGCACCTCTGGGTCCCGGTTTCCTATCGCGCCGCCCCACCCGTGGTCACCGCCCTCCTGAGCGGCGCCCTGGCGGAGGCCGCCGTGCTCGCCTGGCTCCGGTTCCTGCCCGGGTCCACCGCGCTGCCGGGTGTCGGATCCGTCCTGATCGTCGCCGGCATGGTCGCGGCTCTCTGGGGCGTGATCGCAGGGCTTCCACAACGGCAGCCGAGCACGGTGCTGGCGTACTCGACCGTGAGTCAGATGGGATTCATGGCGATGGCGTGCGGGGTCGTGGCCCGCGGCACCGACGCCGCGGCGATCGGCGTCGTGGCGGCGACCTTCCTGGCCGTGCACCACGGGGTGGCGAAGGGCGCCCTCTTCCTCTCGACGGGCCTCGCGGCGCGGATCACCCACTGGCGCGGCTCCCAATGGCGCCCGGCGATCCTGCTCGGTGCGCTCCTGCCGGCCCTGGCCATCTCGGGTGCTCCGCTGACCAGCGGAGCCCGCGCGAAGGGGACCCTCGAGACCGCGCTGAAAGGGCTGGGCGGCGGGTGGTACGACACCCTCGGCCCGTTGCTGATGATCGGCGCCTTCGGGACGACCGTGCTGCTGGCCCGATTCGTCGTCCTGCTGGACCGGCGCGAAGAGGGGGACGGCGCGAGTGTGCCCGCGGGGGACGCGGGAGAAGGGGATGGCGCGACCGTTCCCGCGGGAATGGTCGCCCCGTGGGCGGCGCTCGTCGTGGTCTCGGTCGTGGCCGTCGCCTGGGTCCCCGCCCTTCTGTCCTTCGGTGGCCGCGCCGCGCCCGCTTCGGACTCGCCGATCGCTCCACTACTCGACGCACCGCTGCACGCCCTCGGCCCGGTGGCGGCCGGGGTGCTGGTCGGGTGGATCGTGCTCGGTCGGCCCGGACTGCTCGGCCCTCTCTCGAGAATCCGCATCCCCCCGGGCGATCTTCTGGCTCCACTTTCGGCCGCGTTCCACCGTGTGAAGACGGCCGGGTGGCCCGACCTCGCCTCGCCGATCCGGAGGGTCGCGGAGGCGCTCGCGTCCCTCGGGCGTCGTATCGCCGACCGGCTCGACGCCGTGTCCCGCAACGATCTCGCCCTCGCGCGGAGCCCGGCACTCGGCGCGGGCCTCCTTGCGCTGGTCGCGGCGATCGTGGCAGTGCTGACGGTATCATGACGTCGACCATGCGACTTCCATCGATCGAGGGCCCCGACGGATGAACTTCGTGACGACATTCCACGACTGGTCGAATCGAGCGTTCCAGGCGGTCTTCTCGCCGGAGGTCCGGAAGCGGGTCGAGCGGACGGTGATGGTGGCGGCGGTGGTGGGCTTCCTGCTCCACCTGGCGCTCTACGCGGTCCACGCGCAGGGGCTCATCGCGGTCCCCGCCGGGCTGGACGAGCTCTTCCGCAACCCGATCTCCGCGGTCTACACGCCCTTCTCGCTGATCCTGGTCTACGAGGTCTTCCTCCTCCTCTACTACCTGCCGCTCTCCTTCACGGAATCGGTGGCGAAGCAGTACGAGATCATCGCGCTGATCGTGATCCGGAAGGTCTTCATGGACCTCTCGGATCTCGAACTGTCCGGCGAGGAGATCCTCGCCCCCGCGAACGTCGAGTTCTTCGCGGACATGGTCGGGATTCCCATCCTCTTCGGGCTGATCCTGCTCTTCGAGCGCGTGGCGGCCAGTCGCCCGAAGACCGATCCGACGGAGGACGTGGAGGCGTTCGTCCGATGGAAGGAGGGTCTGAGCGTCCTCCTGGTCCCCGTGCTCGCGCTGATCTCCGTGGTGGCGGTCGGCGGCTGGATCCACGAGATCGTGCTCTTCGAGATGGGCACACCGCCGGAGGGCGGTCTCACGGACGTGAACCAGGTCTTCTACGACGACTTCTTCACGGTCCTGATTCTCGTCGACGTCCTGATCCTGCTGCTGTCGTTCATCTTCACCGACTCGTACGAGCAACTCCTCCGCAACGCGGGGTTCGTCGTCTCGACGATCCTGATCCGCCTCTCCTTCAACGCAGGCGGCCTCCTCGACATCATGCTCGAGGTCGGTGGCGTGGCGTTCGGACTCTCGATCCTCTGGCTGTACAAGCAGGCACGCCGGACGGACCTGCTGTCCGTGGACGAAGTGACCGAGACGGTCGAAAAGGTGTAGACATGCGTGCGGGGCCGACGTCGCCGGCGATGCTGGCGTCGCTCCTGCTTCGTGAATCGTGCGACTGATCCTCCCGATGGAGTGCCACGATGGACACACTGAATACGGGCGACCGCTTTCCGACGATGTCCGCCGACGCGGTGGACGGCAGTCACTTCACCCTCCCCGACGACGTCGAGGACATCTACTCGGTCATCATCTTCTACCGCGGCCACTGGTGAGGTCACTGCCGTCGACAGTTGGTCGACATGCAGGAGCACCTCGCCGAGCTGGAGGAGATGGAAGTACAGCTCATCGCCGCATCCGCAGACGGCGAGGACGGCGCACGAAAGGCCGTCGAGGAGTGGGAGCTCACCTTCACGGTGCTGTACGGTCTGGATCCCGAGGAGACCTCGGAAGCGATCGGCTGCTACACGGGCGAGCATGACGGCGAACCCCACATCCAGCCGGCGAGCTTCGTCCTGGACCGCGACGGCACGGTCGCGCATGCCGTGTACTCCACCGGACGGGTGGGACGTCTGACGGCGGAGGACACGATCGCGGTGGTCGAGGGACTTCGCGGCTGACGCGGTGGCGGGATCGGTGAACTCGACGGACACGTCGGGAGCCCGGGTGTGGTGATCCACTGTCCCCGGGCTCTTGCTCGGGCCGTCGAGCAGGCACACCCTTCGTGCTCCTTGGTGGGCCGTGCCGCTGTCGGCCCTCCGTACCCACCCGAACGGGAGACCCGTGGACCCCGGACCGGACCCGAGAGCGACGTACCGGGAAGGACTGGACCGGGAACGCCGGGCGGCGTCCGACGGACTGGGCCGGAGCCGGAAGCTGACGGCGCTCAGGGGCGGTGTGTTCGTGACGCTCGTCGTCGGTCTCCTCCTGGTCGAGCTTCTGGAAGGGAGCGGCGAGCCGGCTGCGCTGGCGGCGAGCGCGGTCCTGATGGTCGTGTTCGTCGTGCTCGTGGTACGCCACCGTCGCCTCCGCCGTGAAATCGCCGACCACCAAGTCCTCGCCGGACTCCACGAGGCGGGTCTCGCGCGACTCGACCGGAACTGGGACGCCCTCGACGCGGCCGGATTTCCCGACGGGCCGGAGGAGGCCCTCGAGTCGGGGCACCCCTACGGTCCGGACCTGCACATCTTCGGACACGCCTCCCTCTTCCGGCTCGCCGGCCCGGTCCTGACGGCGCCCGGCCGCCGGACGCTCGGGTCGTGGCTGGCGTCCCCCGCGTCACCGGACGAGATCGCCCGGCGCCAGGAGGCCGTGCGCGCGCTGGTTCCCGAATTCGAACTGAGGATGCGACTGGCCGCCGAAGGGATCGAGGGGCCGCCGGAGCGGCCGAAGCAGGTCGACGCCCTGGTCGAGTGGGCGGAGGAGCCGGCGTGGCTCGAGGGGCGGCGGGCCGTGCGGCTTGCGGCAGTGATGCTCCCCCCGGTCTCGCTGGCGCTCTTCGGCCTCGACCTCCTGGCGGGGTGGTCACCGTGGTGGATCCCCCCGTTCCTGCTGCAGGTCGCGGCACTCCGGACCGTCGTGCGGCGGATCGACGAGGACGCCGGTCGGGCGATCACGGGAGGCGATGCGGTGCGGCGCTGGGAGCGACAGTTCGCCGTGATCCCCCGGTTGCCGGCGGCGGAGCTGCTCGACGACATCCGTGAGGTGTTGACCGGAGCCGCCTTCGGGTCGCTCCGGGCGCGCCTCGACTTCGCCGACAGCCGCAGCAACATGATGTACCAGGGGCTCAACTACCTCCTGCTCCTCGACGTCTGGCTGTACCGCTCGCTGGAGCGGTGGAAGGCGGAGTGGGGCGGGAGCGTGGCGGAATGGACTCGCGCGCTCGGCCGGGCGGAGGCGCTGTGTGCGCTTGCGACGCTGGCGGGGGATCACCCCGACTGGTGCGTTCCCGAGGTGCGGGGCGCGGACCCCTCGCCGGGAGCGAACCCGGCGGAGCGAGCCACCGATGGTGCACCCGTGGTCCGAGCGCGCGATCTCGGCCACCCCCTCCTCTCCCCCGCGAAGCGCGTCTCGAACGATGTCGAGGTCGGGCCTCCCGACACCTTCCTCCTCGTCACCGGCTCGAACATGTCGGGGAAGAGCACGCTCCTGCGCGCGGTCGGGGCGAACGTCGTGCTCGCCCAGGCGGGGGGGCCGGCGTGCGCGACCGAGTTCTCGCTGCCACCCGTGCGCCTCTGGACGAGCATGATGGTGGGCGACTCGCTCGAGGACGGAGTGAGTCGCTTCATGGCCGAGCTGCTGCGCCTGAAGGAGGTCGTGGACGCTGCGCGTCACGCGCCCGAGGGAGACGCTCCGGTTCTGTACCTGCTCGACGAGATCCTGCAGGGGACCAATACCGCCGAGCGGCGCGTGGCCGCCCGGACCGCCCTGCGCCACCTCCTCGACGCCGGGGCGATCGGCGCGGTCACGAGCCACGACCTCACCCTCCATCAGGCACCTGACCTGGAGCGCCGGGCCCGCACCTTCCACTTCCGCGAGACGGTCGAGCGGGTGGACGGGCGGCCACGGCTCCACTTCGACTACCGCCTGCGACCCGGCCTGTCCACCACGACGAACGCGCTGGAGCTTCTCGAGGCGGTGGGGCTGGCGCGGCCCGACTCCTGACCGGGATGGGCCGGATCGTGCCGACCCGCATCGAGGACGCCGGCGACGAGCGGGCGGGCCAGCGGGAATTCGAAACGCTTCGGGGGGAATCGGGGTTTTCCCATCGGCGACGCGCCCGACGGGCTCGGCACGCCCCGCAGCCCCCTCCTTCCCCGGCCCCACGCATCCCGTGACGCTTCTTCTGCTGTACGTGGCCCTGGCCGTCGGCGTCTCCTTCCTCTGCTCGATCATGGAGGCGGTGCTACTCAGCATCACGCCGAGCTACGTCGCCGCTCTGGAGGACCGGGATGCAGCAGCGGGAACTCGCATTCGTGAGCTGAAGGCGGACATCGACCGGCCGCTCGCCGCGATCCTGACGCTCAACACCTTCGCGCACACACTGGGTGCGGCCGGCGCCGGCGCCCAGGCCACGATCGTCTTCGGGAGCGCCTGGATCGGAGCGTTCTCCGTGGCGCTGACGCTGGTCATCCTCGTCGCGTCGGAAATCGTGCCCAAGACCCTCGGCGCCGTCTACTGGAGGCAGCTCGCGAGTCCCGTCGCGCGCCTGCTCGAGCCGACCATCTGGATCCTCTACCCTCTGGTCATCGTCTCCCAGGCCCTCACGAGACTTCTTTCCCGGGGCGAAAAGGGGGCCCGGGTCAGCCGCGCCGAGCTCGCGGCACTCGCCCGCCTCGGGGTCGAGGAGGGTGTGTTCGAGAAGCAGGAGTCCCGGATCCTTCAGAGCCTCTTTCGCTTCAACGAGCTCACCGCGCGCGATGTCATGACTCCCAGGACGGTGATGGTCGCCTTCCCGAAGGACACCCCACTTCAGGAGATCGCCGACCGCGACCTCCCCTTCTCACGCATCCCGCTCTTCGAGCGCGACCGCGATCACATCACCGGGTTCGTTCTCAAGAGCGACGTCCTCGTGGCCCTCGCGGAAGACCGCCACGGCGCCACGGCGGGAGAACTCGAACGGCCGATCCTCACGGTTCCCGACACCCTTCCGCTGCCCCGGCTGTTCGAGCGGCTGATGGAACGGCAGGAGCACATCGCCATCGTCGTCGGTGAGTACGGCGGCACGGCCGGGCTCGCCACGGTGGAGGACGTCGTCGAGACGCTTCTCGGCATGGAGATCGTCGACGAGGCCGATACCGAGCACGACATGCAGGCCGCCGCGCGGGCTCAGTGGCGCGAGCGGGCCGCGCGTCTCGGGCTCCTCGACGGGGACGAGGCGCAGATCGCGAAGGAGCGGAAGGCGGGCGTCGAGTTCGGGCTCACGGGCGGTGTTCCACCCACCACGACCGACAACCCCGAGCGTGATCGTGGCAGGGGCGTGGAGCCGGAGTAGGCGACCGGCAGGCCGGAGTCAGCGCTCTCCCTTCTCCATGTGGACCGTCAGCAGCATCGCGCTCCGCTCGCTGGTCCGGACATCGTGCTCGATCGTCGGAGTCAGCGTGAGGACGCACCCCGGAGTGAGCTCGTGCTCTTCGCCGTCCGCCTCCACGTGGAGGCGCCCCTCGTGCGCCTCCGATCTCAGCCGGGCCAGCTCCCGCCGCAGATCCAGAAGGTGAGAGTCACCCGCGAAGCGTTCCGCCGGTGGCTTCCCGAGTCGGTCGTCCTGCGCCTGGTTCCGACCCGTCATGATCTCGCTCCACGGTTCGCGCGATGGTTTCCCGCGGCCTCGTACCGTCGGGCTCGTACTCTCGGCCTCGCACTCTCAGGATGACGAGGGGTGGACGGGTGCACGGCACCCTCGCGCCCTCGCATCCCTCGCACCCCTCGCACCCCTCGGGGGTACGATTCCGGACAGATCAGCAGCACGCGCCCCGGCAGCGGTAGCGGCCGAGTCGCGACGCGCGGGTTCACGGTGGGGACGACGGTGGCAGAATCTCGGCCTGGGCCTCTACGTCGCCCAGCGGGTCGGGGAGCCATGCTGTGACCCAACGGAAGAGTCGAGGTGACGATGTCTGAGGATACGAGCAGGTCGAGGCAGTCGGGAGCGCGCACGGGATTCCTCGCCGTTCTGGCCGTGGTTCTGCTCGGCACCGGGCTCTGGGGCTACCTGGAGTGGAGCGGGACGAACAGCGAGCGGCAGCGTGCGGAGACCGCGCTTTCCCTCCAGGTGCTGGCGAGTCGCCTCGGCGCGGTCGCGCTCCTCGCCCAGTACGAAGACTACGAGGAGGCCAGGAGCGTCGCAGCAGGCGTGTTCGACGGTATCCGGAACTTCGGGATTCAGCAGGGTGCCCTTCCGGAGAACTACGTCACCGTACTCGAGGCAAGGGACTCGGTGATGCGGGACCTCGACCGGGAGGATCCGGCGGTGAAGGGACGCCTCGTGGATCTCTTCTTCCTCCTCCAGCTTCCGGTGGACACGGAGCTGGATCCGGGTTCG
>DATFJS010000400.1:0-3358 GCA_035269045.1 Longimicrobiales bacterium
GTAGGCGTAGTAGGCCTCGAGGATCAGCACCCCGAGAATGTTCATGCGGGCCGTGAGCCCCGTGCTGACGACCGGCACCCGGCGTCCACCCGGGTTGGTCGTCCACTCGAAGTCGACGTCGCTGGGCGTGTCGTACGCGACACCGGCGTCCACGAAGGCGCCGAGCTCCGTCGGGATGAACGGGAAGGCGATGAGGCCGTACTGCTCTACGCCGAGCAGCGGTACGCGTGCCTCGAGGTTCGCCACGGCGATCCGCTGTCCGAAGAGGCGCTCGAAGGGTGCACAGCTCGAGAACTGACCGCCGCCGCCCGAGCCCGCCACGCACTCCTCGACGGTGAAGGACTCCGAGGCGTATCCGCGGATGAGGGTCTCGTAGCCGAGGAAGAGCGGCTGAACGGCTCGAACCTGCCGGAAGTCGCCCTGCCCGGAGTCGATGTCGCCATAGCGGCCGTAGTGCAGCCCCCGCATGGCGAAGGTGAGGTTCCTCGTCGGCGAGATGTAGCGACGCCAGTCGGCGATCGCCGTGACGAAGGACTCGTCGAGGAACGACTGCTCCAGCTCGAGGCGGAAGCGTCCTCCGCGGATCGGCCCGACGAACCCGTTGATCGTGTTGTCCCCCACCCACGCAACGGACAGCTGCCCGAGGTTGATGGCGTCGGGCTCCAGGTCGGGTCGCGACTCTCGGAAGGCCACCGGCGTGAGGAAGCCGTTGATGAACTCGTAGCGGTCCTCCTCGATGTCGTAGTCGAAGCGCGACGCGCTTACCCCGAACTCGAGGCGTCGGGTCTGGGACAGCGGGTACGAGAGCTGCGTACTCAGCGTGTTCGAGTAGATGCGCCAGCGGCGCTGCACGAAGCCCTCTACGCCCCCCTCGTTCGTGAAGCCGCTCTGGAAGAAGAGCGTGGGAATCCGGGCCGCACCGACCTGCCAGTTCAGGCGGTCGCTGAGGTCCCCGTAGACCACCTGGCCCCCGATGTCCTTCAGCTGCCCCTGCGCCTGGATCGCGACGCCCAGGAGCTCGTTGCCGAGCATGTCCGAGAAGAAGGCGGACGCGCCGCCTCCGACGTAGTTGCCGAACCGGTCACCCGTCCCGATCCCGATGCTGGGCTGGCCGAGGAAGTCGAGGGTCAGCTCCGACTCGTACGGCTCGGCCTGCTCGGCGGTGTAGGTGCCCTCGGGCACGAGACCCGTGTCGGGGTCGTCCAGATAGGTCGCGACCCGATCGAAGCGGTGCCGCTCGGCCGGCGGGAGCGCGCGACCCTGCCACGTGCCCCCCTCGGCGACCGCGACGGCCAGCGGCTCGCCGCGCGTATCGGCGGGAAGCGTGTGGATCTGGAAGCCGAACTCGTCGAACACCGAAACGGCGATCCTGCCCGACGCGCGCGCGACCGAGAGGGCGGGGGACATCGCGGTGATGCCGCTCACGCCCGTGGCCACACGAGTCAGTCGCTGGATCGCCCGCGTCCGGAGGTCGGTCGCGTACACGTCCGAGAACCCGTCCGCGTCGGACAGGAAGATGATCCGGTTGCCGTCGGGGGAGAACTGGGGGTTCGAGTGACGTACGTCCCCGAGGAGATCGAGCACCTGCACGTTGCCGGTGGCCACGTCGACGGTGGCGATCTGGAACCGGCTGTAGACCAGCGTCTCGAAGTCCGTCTCCGGACCTCGATCCGACGCGAAGGCGATCGTGCTGCCGTCGGGCGACCAGGTCGGATGCATGTCGGCGTGGAGGTCGTCCGTCAGCTGCCGGAGCTGCTCGGTCTCCATGTCGTAGACGTACAGGTCGCTCACGCCGCCCGTCAGGCCGTTGAAGGCGAGGTGCCGACCATCGGGGGACCAGTCGACGTTGTTGATCGCACCGATGCCGTCGAACTGGAGGCGCTCGATCAGGTCGCCGTCGTCCGACTCGATCACGTTGATCTCGTTGTCGCCCTGGGCGAAGGTCACGTAGGCGAAGCGTTCGCCGTCGGGGGACCATGTGCCCGCCGCGTCGATGAATCGGATCGCGTCGGCGTGTGGATCCTGCGTGGAGCTGGTGAGCTTCCGGATGATCTCACCCGTCTCGGCATCCGCGAGGAAGAGCTCGAAGGAGAAGAGATCCTTCTCGGAGATGAAGGCCAGTCGCGTCCCGTCCGGCGACAGCGAGGGGGCGATGTTCTGGTCGCCCGCGTTCTCCGCCGTGAGCAGCAGCGTCCCCCCGATGTCCGCCGGGGCGTCCCGCCCTTCGAGCAGCGGCCCGTACTGCGCCTCGACCGACCGCCGCCACTGGGCGGACAGCGTGTCGGCGTCGACCCCGAGCACCTGGGTGATCGCGGGCCGGAACCCCACCTGCAGCGAGCGACGGAAGACCGAGTAGATCGCGTCGTCGCCGTATGTACCGCCCACGTAAGCCCACAGCGCCTGCCCGAAGCGGTACGGGAAGAACCGCGTGTCCGTCGTGAGCTGGCGAATGGTCGGGAAGTCGTCCCGGCGGACGGCGTCGCGGAGCCACATCGCGGTGAGGGCGTCCTCGCGGCCGACGGAGAGGTACTCCGCCATCCCCTCGATCAGCCAGAGAGGGAGCGAGACGAGGCCCCGGAAGCCGGCCGCCCCGCCGCTCTGGGCGATGTTGTACTGGAAGGCGTGGATGAGCTCGTGGCCGAGCACGTGGTCGGTGTCGGCGTAGGAACCCGTCATCGGCATGATGACGCGGTTCTTCAGCGACTCCGTGACACCCCCGGTCCCCTCGGTGATCTGACCTCGCAGGGTGTTGGTCTGCTGAAAGTCGGGGTGGTCCGCATACACGATGAGCGGCTTCGCCTGTTCGAACTCGTGCTGGAAGGACCGCGCAAAGCGCTCGTACCAGCGCTCGGACATCCGGGCGAAGTCGCCGATCGTTCCGTCCATCCGCTCGTAGAAGTGGATGTCGAAGTTCGGCGTCTCGAGGATGTTCCAGTCGAAGTCGTCGTACTGGACCTTGTTTCGGCCGAAGTAGTTCTGCGCTTCGAGGGGAGCGGTGAGCGCGAGGGCCGACGCGGCGACTGCGCCGAGCGCGATGAGGCGGAGGTGGCGGACCATCGAGTCAGACTCCGGAAGTTGGGCACGCCCGAGACCGCGGGCGCGATCGAGTCGCCCCGAGGCCTCTCCCCGCGCGACATCTACCTATCGAACACCGCGGGCGGGGGCGTTGGTTCCACCCCGGAGCGGCGGGCTGGTCGCGGGCCCCGAATCGCGGCGGGGGCGGCACGCGCAGGAGTGCAGCGTGGTAATCGGATCTGTTGCGCCCGAATCGAAGTGGGGGGATCATCCTTCTGCCCGGCCCTCGCCCATCCCGTCCCCGACACTCATGGCCCGACAGCATCCTAGCCCGCGCGTCCGT
>DATFJS010000401.1:0-13217 GCA_035269045.1 Longimicrobiales bacterium
ACCAGCACGCCCCACGGAATCCGGCGAGCCCTGGACCACTCCAGCAGACGGTCGCCCGAGCCGTCTCCAGCCGGCAGCAGGAAGAGCACGAGCGCCGCGGTCATCGCGATGGAGGAGTCACGGATCTGCGGAGCGAACGTCGAAAGGCCCGGGATCGTCACCGCGCCGATCGTCTTCGGCGCACGCAGAAGCCACGCGAGCGCCGTGAGCCCGAATACCACCGCGACCCTTCGCTCGGCGGGCCGCACGGGTCCGAGGGACCGTCGCTCGCCCTCGATCACGCCCGCGGCGTCCCCCTCGAGGTCCCCCGGCGGGTGCAGGACCCGCACGAGGAGGAGCCAGCCGAGCGGCAGCATGACGGCCGTCGTCGGAAGGCCGACGATCATCCACTGGGCGAATCCGATCTCGACGTCGATCAGGTCGGAGGCCGCCGCCGCGAGGACCGCGTTCGGCGGCGTACCGATCAGCGTCGCAACGCCTCCGATCGACGCGGCGTATCCGATGCCCAGCATCAGCGTCACCCCGAAACGGAACCCGACCTTCTCGGCGTCGCCCCGGAACAGCTCGGCCACGGCCAGCCCGATCGGAAACATCATCGCCGTCGTGGCCGTGTTCGAGATCCACATCGAGAGCGCGGCGGTGGCCAGCATGAAGCCGAGTACCAGCCGCTCCGGACTCGATCCGACCGCCGACAGGATCGACAGCGCGATCCGGCGGTGGAGGCCCGAACCCTCCATCGCCGCGGCGAGGAAGAACCCGCCCATGAAGAGAAAGATCAGTTCCTGCGCGTAGGGCGCCGAGGCGTCCGCGGCGGACAGAACGCCCAGGAAGGGAAAGGCCGCGAGCGGCAGGAGCGACGTAACCGGAATCGCGACCGCCTCCGTCATCCACCAGATGGCCATCCAGAGCGCGACGGCCCCCGTGCGCTTCGCCATCGGGTCGAGGCCGTCCGGGGTCGGCAGCACCAGCACGACCGCCGCGGCGGTCGGGCCGGCGAATCGGCCGATGGAACGGATCGTGGACGTCTTCAGCGGGGTCTCCGGATCGGGGGCGACTGAGCACACTGTTCCGGGGACCGCTCCGAGGCAACTCCGCCCTCTCCCACGGGTAGGTGGGGCTCTCGATCCACACTCCCGCGATGACGTCGCGCCCACCCTCCACCACACTCAGTCCATGGCCCTTCAGATCGGCGACTCCGCCCCCGACTTCTCGCTCCCCGCGGGCCCCGGCCCCGATCGCGTCTCGCTGTCCGATTACCGGGACGAGAAGCCCGTCGTCCTGCTGTTCTATCCGTTCGCCTACTCCTCGACCTGCACCGACGAACTCTGCGCGATCGGCGACGACTGGAGCGTCTGGGAGGAGCTCGACGCGCAGGTGCTCGGCCTCTCCGTCGACTCGCCGTTCGTCGTGGCGAAGTTCAGGGAGGAGCTCGGGCTCGACTTCCCGCTTCTGTCGGACTTCAACAAGGAAGCTGCGACGGCCTACGACGCGATCTACGACGACTTCTACGGCAGCCATGGGGTGGCAAAGCGCGCCGCCTTCGTGGTCGACCGCGCGGGCGTGATCCGCTACACCTGGGTCACCGAAGACGCGGGTGTCGTGCCGGACTTCGCCGAGATCCGCGGGGTGCTCGCGAACCTGTAGACTGGCCGGAACCACAGTCCGGGGCGGGCCCGGTCCGTCGTGTCGCGCGGGGGCCGCCCTACAGGCCGAATCGCATCCCTTCGCGGGCGAGGACGAATCCCCGTCGCTCGACCTCGGCGCGCTCCGGCCCGTCGGGGTCGAGGGCGGGGTTCGAGTTGTTCAGGTGGGTCAGCACCACCTCGGCGTCGCCGCGGTCGACCACACCCTGCAGTCGATCCATCGTCTGGGACATCAGAGGGTGCGGCAGGTCGTCGATGGAGCGACCGGGGAGTTCGTCCAACGACCAGAACGACGCGTCCAGCAGTGCCACGTCGAGGGCCGCAACCGTATCGGCCAGGTCGCGCTCCCACGTCCGCCAGTCGTTGATGTCGGGCAGGAACAGCAGGGTCCGGGACGGGCCACGAAAGACGAAGCCGACGGTGTCCGCGAACTCGTCGCGGTGAGGCACGCTCCAGAGCTGGACCTCCAGGCGCTCGCCCACGCGGTGCCACCGGTCGGTGGCGAGAGGTGTGGGCACGATACGCCCCTGCCGCACCATGAACGCCCACGGCTCGTTCGAGCCGAGGAAGTCGGCCATCGCCTCCGTGCAGTAGACCGGCGTGTCGGTGATCCCGATCCCCTCGTTGCCGAGCACCGCCAGCCCCGTGTAGTGGCCGATGTGGGCGTGGGTCAGGAAGATGCCGTCGAAGGGCTGCCGGGCCGCCGCCTTCTCGCGGAACCCGGGCTCGTCGATCAGGTCGATCTGACGGGTGATGTCCGGCGTCGCGTCGACGAGGAAGTACTCGTCGGCATCGGGGTCCACCAGCGCCAGCGAGGACACGAAGCGGCCCCGACCGGCCGCGTGCAGCTCACGCCCGAGGTCGCACAGCTCCGTATAGCACCCGACCTGCGGGAAGCCGGCGTCCTGCACGGTCCCGAGGACCAGGGCATACGGGTCCGCGAGAGCCGTCGACCCCGGGATGTGCGAAGCGGACAGCACCCGGGGCAGGAAGCCCTGCCCCACTACTCCGGCGGTGAGCAGCCGCAGCGCGGCCCGGCGGTCCATCAGCGCCCCCGACACAGGGGAAGATCGATCCACGCATTGGGCATCGGCGAACACTCCACCGGCGCGGGAGCTCCGTAGCGGTACTCGCCGACCGTCGGATCCCCGATGGTCGGATCACGAGGCCGTTCGATATCCGGGGCAGCGTCGAGGGAGTCTCGGAGCCGGGCGAGGTCCTCCTGGATGTCCCAGGGAGACCCACCCTGCTCACGGCTCGGGAGCACCCGGACATGGACGTCTCGTGTCGCCCCGGGGCGTGGATCTTCCTCGACAGCGTCACTCGGCGGCTGGCACGCCGCGGGAACAAGGACCAGACCGGACACGAGCAGGGCGAGCGTCGGTCGCACGCGCGGAGTCGGGGGTCGGGTGTCCATGGCTGTAGTATGCGACCTCCGGGTAGCGGAGTTCCAGCTACACCCGCTCGATCACCATCGCGAGGCCCAGCCCACCGGCCGCACACACGGTGATGAGACCGAACTGGACGTCCCTCCGCTTCATCTCGTTCACGAGGGTCATCGTCACCCGGCCGCCGGTCGCTCCGAAGGGGTGCCCGATGGCGATCGAGCCGCCCATCACGTTGATCCGATCGACGTCCGGATGCCCGACCTTCTGGCTCCGCCCCAGGCGCTCTCGGGCGAAGTGATCGGAGTCGAGCCACT
Source organism: Longimicrobiales bacterium (assembly GCA_035269045.1). GTDB lineage: Bacteria > Gemmatimonadota > Gemmatimonadetes > Longimicrobiales > Gaopeijiaceae > Gaopeijia. Next base: position 3,346 of record DATFJS010000401.1, read on the forward strand.
GGAGATTCGAGAGCACCTGCGCGGCGAACGCCTCGTGCATCTCCATGAGGCCGATGTCCTTCATCGAGAGCCCGGCGCGATCGAGCGCGACGGGGGCCGCGAACGCCGGCCCCTGGAGCAGCTGCTCGGCGGGGTCGAGGGCGGCGTAGGAGTAGCTGCGGATGCGCCCGAGGATCTCGTGACCGTCGGCGCGTGCCTTCTCCTCGCTCATCAGGATGACCGCGGACGCACCGTCGTTCAGCGGGGAGGCGTTCCCCGCCGTGACGGAGCCGTTCTTCCGGTCGAAGACGGGCTTCAGGCCCGCCAGCTTCTCGAGGGAGGTGTCACGCCGAATCCCGTTGTCTTCCGCCACGACCTCGTCGTAGGTCGGCGGGACGTAGACACGAGTGAGCTCGTCGGCGAGGCGACCGTCGTCCATGCCGGCCGCGGCGAGCTCGTGGGAGCGCAGGGCCCAGGCGTCCTGATCCTCGCGCGAGATCCCGTTGGCCTTGGCCATCCGTTCGGCCGATTCGCCCATGGTCTCGCCCGTCGTGGGCTCGGCGATCTCGGGAGCCCGGGGGACCAGGTGCTTTGGCCGAACGCCCCCGATCAGCTTGAGACGATCCCCCACGCTCCGCGCCTTCGAGAGCCGGACCAGCGTCTCCGACAGCTCCTCCGACACGAGGATCGGGATGTGCGAGAGGGACTCCGCACCCCCGGCCACGACGGTGTCGGCCTGTCCGACCTCGATGAGGTTCGCGGCGTCGGTGATCGCCTGGTTCGAGGTGGCGCACGCCCGCGACACGGTGGTGGCCGGAACGGTTTTCGGAAGCGTCGTCAGGCCGACCTCGCGGGCGATGTTTCCGGCGTGCGGGTCGTGCACGACGGTCCCGAAGACGAGGTGATCGACCTCGTCGCCCTTGAGCCGGGCACGGTCGAGAACGTCCCGGACCACGAGGCGGCCGAGATCGACGGCCGTGAGCGATCGGAACTGGGTGCCCGATCGCGCGAAGGGGGTTCGCGTGCCCGCGACGATGACTGCCTTCATGTCGTCTCCATGTGTCCGTGCAGCGCTCCACGAATCGAAGTTCGGTCGACCTCTGAAATCTAACGGGGTGGACGGTCCGCCTCCCGATCGGGATCTTCCGGTGCCTATCCCGAGCATCCCCGGAGAGTCCCGTGCGCGCGGTCACATTCGACGTCACCATCCCCCGCTTCCTGCTCGCCAAGACGCTCGGTCGCGTGACCGACACCGCCTTCTACGGAGCCCCGAGCGGGGTGCATCTCACCGACGTCCCCACCCCGGAGCTGCCGGGAGATCGCTGGGTCCGCGTCGAGGTGATCCACTGCGGCATCTGCGGATCGGACATCGGAAACCTGACCTTCGCCGCCTCCCCCGCGATGGAGCCGTTCGGGTCCTTCCCGGCGGTGCTCGGCCACGAGATCCTCGGACGGGTGATCGAGGTCGGCGACGCGGTGACCCGCGTGCAGGTGGGGCAGCGCGTCACGCTCGACACGATGGTGTCCTGCGACGTGCGCGGCTACCCGGCCGACGAGCAGTGCCGCTCCTGCCGCAACGGCCGACATTCGACCTGCGAAAACGCGGGCGACGTGGGGCGCACCATCATCGACGGCGAGCCGATCCAGCCGGGCATCGTGCAGGGGTACCACGCCTCGCTGCCCGGTGGCTGGGGCGAGCAGACGATCGCGCACGAGGTGCAGGTCTTTCCCGTCCCCGAGGAGCTGAACGACCGCACCGCCGTCCTTACCGAGCCGCTCGCGATCGGCATGCACGCCGCGCTGAACGCGCCGCCCGCGCACCCGGACGAGCCGGTGTTCGTGATCGGGAGCGGACCGATCGCTCTCGGCACGATCTGGGCGATCCGGGCGTCCGGATTCACCGGGGAGATCATCGCCCAGACCAAGCGGCAGAAGGAGGCCGACCTCGCGCGTGCCTTCGGCGCGACATCGGTCGTTAAGCCAGGCGACGAGGCCCGCGACGCCCTGCTGGGGACCGGGGCGCGACCCTACTCGCCGATCATCGGCGACGAGGTGTACGCGGGCGGCGGGTTCCCCCTGATCTACGACTGCGTGGGCAGCGGGCAGACGCTGTCCCAGTCCCTCCGATATGCGACACCCAGGGGCCGGATCGTGATGCTGGGCTGTGCCCACGAGATCCCGAAGCTCGACCTGACGTTCACGTGGGCCCGCGAACTCTCGATCGAGGGATTCGTGGGGTACGGCCGCGAGACCTTCCGTGGCGAGGCGATGCACACCTTCGACGCCACGCTCCTGGCGATGCAGGAGACCAGGGCACCGCTCGACGAGATGGTCACGCACGTGTACCCGCTGAGCGAATACCGCACCGCGCTGTCGGCCGCCGGAGACCGCCGCCGGAGCGGGTCCATCAAGGTGCTGCTCGATCCTCGGGAAAGCTGAGGGCGGCAGGCCCTATTCGGGCCCGGTGTCGCCGGGCCGGATGTCAACGGCGATGCGCTCGGGGGTGACCAGGTTCAGCACCCGCACCTCCACGGCGTCGGACGTGGTCTCGACGAACCAGACCACCTCCCGGTTCCCGTCGCAGACCAGACGCGCTCCCTCGATCACCGGAAGCCCGAGGTCCACCTCGGCGGCGTCGACCGTCAGGGTGCCGTCGTCCGTCCGGATCCGGGCGGGCGTCAGTTGAAGGAGCACGCCGCTCGACTCGAGTGTCGTCTCCTCTCCGCACAGCATCTGCGGCTCGGTTCCGGCGGCGCGAATCCGATACCCTGGGGCGGGCGCACCGCTTCGGAACGTCAACAGCAGTCGATCGAAGCCGTCCGCCGTGAGCGCCTCCACCCCCGTCTGAACCGAGGTGGGCGCCACGTCGGACGCCGTGCGCGTGACGGCCCCCGCTCTCCAGGGCGTCTGCGACGTCATGTTCGCCCGGTCCAGACCCAGCAGTTCACCCGTCGAGAGTTCGGCGACTTCCTCCGTCACCACCGGGGGTCCCTGCGGCACTTCCTCGGACGTTCCACCATCGCCGCAGGCGGCGAGGATGAAGGGGGAGGCGATCAGAGCGAGAGCGATGCGAGACGTCCGCATGAATGGGTCCTTGCTGGTTCGAGAGTCGGAGCACGTGCGCGGATGTGTACCGTCACAACTCCAGTCGAAGTTCCTCCGGATGCACACGGCTGTCGGCCCGCTCCCCATCGACGACGATGCCCTCGTGTCGGAGGAGCCACGCCTTCCGATCCAGCCCGCCGGAATATCCGTGGAGCGTGTGGTCGGACCCGACGACGCGGTGGCAGGGGATGACGATCGCCACGGGATTCGCGCCCACGGCCTGCCCGACGGCACGCGCGCCGGCCGAGCCGGTCCCGAGTTCCTCCGCGATCGACCCGTACGTGGTCACCTTCCCGAAGCCGAGCTCGGAGAGATGCCGGTAGACATCCATCTGGAAGGGGGTCAGCGCACCGAGATCGAGGGGGATGTCGAACTCGCGACAGTGTCCGGCGAAGTACGAGACGAGCTGTGCGAGGGTGTCCTCGACGAGGGATGGTGGGGAGCCGCCCGAGAGCTTCTCTCCCTTCCGGACGAGGTTGGGGCCGTCGCGGAAGTCCAGACGACGAATCCCCCGATCGGTCGCCCAGAGGCGGATGGTACCGACCGGCGTGTTCGCCAGATGCCCCGAGTACACCGTCGTGACGCTCAGTCGTTCCTCCCGGCCGCCTCTCGGCGGCGACACGTTGATGGGCGCCGGCCGCTCTTCGCACCCGGAGCCCGTGGCGGCGCGATCAGGTCGCGGCGCCGATCTCCTTCAGTGCCTCCTGCAGGGCGTCGAAGCCCAGGAGCGCACACTTCACCCGCACGGGGAACCTACTGACCCCGGCGAGTGCCCGCAGGTCGCCCATCGAGCGATCCTTCCTGGCCTCCTCGTCCCCGTGCATCATCTCGGTGAAGCGTTCGGCGATGCGGCCCGCGTCGTCCAGCGGTCGATCGGCCAGCAGCTGTGACATCATCGAGACGGCCGCCTGCGAGATCGAGCACCCCTGTCCGGTATGCTTCACCTCGGCGATCCGGCCGTTCTCGACCTTCAGCGTGAGCTTGATCTCGTCGCCGCAGGTCGGATTCTGCATGTGGATCTCGACGGTCGGATCCTCTACCTCACCTCGGTTCCTCGGGCTCTTGTAGTGCTCGAGGATCAGGTGCTGATAGAGCGAGTTGAGCTTGGGTTCGGCGTAGTCGCCGGAATCGCTTCCAGAATCAGCCAAAGAAGTCCTCCACCGTTCCGAGCGCCGACACCATTCGGTCGACGTCCTCGATCGTGTTGTACAGATAGAACGAAGCGCGCGCCGTCGCCGGCACGCCGTAGCGCTTCATCACGAGCTGGGCACAATGATGACCCGCGCGCACCGCGACGCCCTCGGAGTCGAGGATGGTCGCGATATCGTGAGGGTGCGCGAAGTCGAGCGAGAACGAGACCACGCCGCTGCGTCGGTCGAGCGCCTTCGGGCCCCAGATGCGGATCCGGTCACCGAAGCGGGACTCCAGCTGCCGGATCGCGTACCCGACCACATCACGCTCGTGCGCGAGGATCGCCGGCTTGCCGACCGCCCCCACGTAGTCGATCGCGGCCCCCATCCCCACCGCTCCCGCGATGTTGGGCGTACCCGCCTCGAACTTGTGCGGGACGGCGGCCCACGTCGAGTGATCGCGCTCCACCACGGAGATCATCTCGCCTCCACCCTGCCACGGCGACATCGCCTCGAGGCGGTCCTTCCGGCCCCAGAGCGCGCCGATTCCCGTCGGGCCACACACCTTGTGGCCGCTGAAGGCGTAGAAGTCGACGCCCAGCGCCTGCACATCCACGTCCATGTGCGCCGCGGCCTGGGCACCATCCAGCAGGATGACCGCTTCCGGGGCGCGGGAGCGGACGTGCTCGACCACCTTCTCGACCGGGTTGATCGTGCCGAGCGCGTTCGACACGTGGTTCAGCGCGACGATCTTCGTACGCGGTCCCACCAGGTCGGGCAGGTCCTCGAGAATCCACTCCCCGTCGTCGTCGATCTCGATGTAACGGATCGTGGCACCCGTGCGGGCCGCGACGAGTTGCCACGGCACGATGTTGGAATGGTGCTCGAGGATCGAGAGCAGGATCTCGTCGCCCGCGCCGAGCATGTCGAAGCCGTGCGCGAAGGCGACCAGGTTGATCGCCTCGGTCGTGCCGCGCGTCCAGACGATCTCGGTCGCGTCGGCTGCGTTGATCCAGCGCGCCACCTTCGACCGTGCCCCTTCGAAGGCCTCGGTGGCACGGCGGCTCAGCTCGTGGATGCCCCGGTGCACGTTGGCGTTGTCCGCCTCGTAATACCGGTCGAGGGCCTCGATGACGGCCCGCGGCTTCTGGGTGGTGGCCGCGTTGTCGAGGTAGACGAGCGGGTGTCCGTCCACGGACTGATCGAGCGCGGGGAAATCCCCCCGGAGCACTTCGGGGTCGAACGCTCGAACGTCGGTCGGCATGCGCTCAGTCCAGCTGAATGAAGATGTCTCCGTCCCGAACGTCCACCTCGTAGCTCTTCACGGGCCGGATCGCCGGAAATCCGGTGGCCTTCCCGCTGCACACGTCGAACTTCGCCCCATGGTGGATGCACTCGAGCGTCTCGCCCAGGAGCACCCCGTCGTGGAGGGGGAAGTCCGCGTGGGAGCAGCGGTCCCGCAGGGCGTAGAAATCCCCGTCCACATTCGCGAGGACCACCTTGGTACGCTCCACGGTCACTCCGTGGAGAGTACCCGGCGGGACGTCGCCGACGGCGGCGACGCGCAGCCAGGCGCTCATGGAAGCGCGCTCCTCGATCGGTCTGCCATGCCGCGGCGGCGCACGGTCGTCAGACGTTGGCGAGCTTGCGCTCGATCTCGCTCGTGATCTTCTCCACCACACCGCCGAGCGACACCTTCAGCAGGATCTCGCCGAGGAAGCCCATCACCACCAGTCGTTCGGCCCGCTCCTGCGGAATGCCGCGGCTCATGATGTAGAAGAGCGAATCCTCGTCGAGCTGCCCCACGGTCGCGCCGTGCGAGCACTTCACGTCGTCCGCGGCGATCTCGAGGTTCGGAAGCGTGTCGGCCGACGCCTCCTCCGAGAGGAGCAGGTTCCGGTTGGTCTGGTAGGCGTCCGACTGCTGCGCCTTGGGATGCACGCGGATGATTCCACGGAAGACGGCCCGACTCCGATCGTCCAGCGCACCCTTGAAGAGCAGGTCGCTGAAGGCGTTCGGAGAGACGTGATCCTGGCTGGTGTTGTGGTCGAAGTGCTGGTCGGCGTCGGCGAAATAGAGACCCAGCATCTCGGAACTCGAGCCCGGCCCGAGCATCTGCGCGTTCAGGTCCAGGCGGCTCGTCGTCGCACCGAGCGCGATGTTGAGCGTGTTCGCGGTGGCGTCGCGGAAGGCCAGTGTGCGCTGCTGCGAGTGCGCGAACACGTTGCGGCCGAGCCGCTGCATCTGCACGAACTGCACGTTCGAGCCGTCCTTCGCGATCACCTCGACGGCATTCGAGACGAAGGTGTGCGTGTCGAGGTCGTCCGAGAGGACCTCGTCCACGTACGTGACCTTCGCCGTCTCACCGGCCAGGATCAGCGCCCGATCGAAGTGCGCGGCGCCCGACGTCGAGACCCAGCGGGTCACACGGATGGGCAGATCGATGTGCACGCCACGGGGGACATGCACGTACACGCCATCCAGGAAGAGCGCGCCGTTGAGCGCGGCAAACTTCCCACGGTCCGGCGTGACCGCCTGGGTCGCGAGGTACTGCTTGATGTCCTCCCAGGCGTCCTCGTCGTTCATCGCGTCCTTCAGCGACGACACGACGACACCCTTGGTGGCCAGCGCCTCGTCCAGATCGACGTGCACCATCGTGCCGTCGATCAGAACCACGTGCGCCGCGGCATCCCAGTCCTCGTCCATCGCGGTGCGGACACCCTCGGGCCAGGCATCGGGGTCGTCGGCCACGTTCGACCGCTCACCCAGAACCAGCGACTCGAGGTCGAGCTTCTCGTCCAGGTCCGTGTAGCGCCACTCTTCCAGCCGCCGGGTCGGCATCGGAGTGCGTGCGTAGACGTCGAAGGCATGCACGCGCCGCTCGCGCATCCACTCCGGCTCCCCGCCGGAGCGAGCCTCGGCGGCCTCGCGGTCGAGCGCGTCGGTGACGCCCTCGTTGATACCCATTTCCGTATCGACAGCCTGGCTCATCCGACGCTCCCTTCCATCTCGAGCTCGATCAGGCGGTTGAGTTCGACGGCGTACTCCAGCGGCAGCAGCTTCGCGATCGGCTCGATGAAGCCGCGGACGATGAGCGCCATCGCCTCTTCCTCTGCCATGCCCCGGCTCATGAGGTAGAAGAGCTGCTCGTCCCCGATCTTGGAGACGGTCGCCTCGTGCCCGATATGCGCCGACTTCTCGTCGATCTCGATGTAGGGGTAGGTATCCGTCTTCGCGGTCTCGTCGATGAGGAGCGCGTCGCACTCCACGTTCGACCGGGCATTCCGCGCCCCGTCGTGGACCTGCAGGAGGCCGCGGTACGACGACCGGCCCGTGCCCTTCGAGATGGACTTCGAGACGATCGACGACGTGGTGTTGGGCGCGGCGTGAATGATCTTGCCGCCCGTGTCCTGGTGCTGCCCGTCACCCGCGTACGCGATCGAGAGGATGTTGCCGTGCGCGCCCTCCCCGATCAGGTAGCAGGACGGATACTTCATCGTGAGCTTCGAGCCCAGGTTCCCGTCGAGCCATTCCATCGTCGCCCGCTCGTGCACCAGAGCACGCTGGGTGACGAGGTTGTACATGTTGTTCGACCAGTTCTGGATCGTCGTGTAGCGGAAGTGCGCGCCCTTCTCCACGACGATCTCGATCACACCGGAGTGGAAGGAGTCGGTCGAGTACGTCGGAGCCGTGCAGCCCTCGATGTAGTGGGCCCGGCTTCCCTCACCCGCGATGATGAGCGTGCGCTCGAACTGACCCATCAGCTCCTGATTGACCCGGAAGTAGGCCTGCAGGGGCGTGTCGAGCTCGACACCCGGCGGGATGTAGACGAACGACCCGCCCGACCAGACGGCCGAGTTCATGGCGCTGAACTTGTTGTCGGCCGTAGGGATGACGGTGCCGAAGTACTTCCGGAAGAGCTCCGGGTGCTTCTTCAGGCCGTCCTCGATCGAGTCGAAGATCACGCCCTTCTCGTCCCATTCCTTCTTGAGCGAGTGGTAGACCATCTCGGACTCGTACTGCGCGCCGACGCCGGCGAGTACCTTCTGCTCGGCCTCGGGGATTCCGAGCTTCTGGAACGTCTCCTTGATCTTCTCGGGCACGTCGTCCCAGGAGTGCTCCATCCGATCCTGCGGACGCACGTAGAAGTAGATCTCGTCGAGCGTATCCTGGAGGCCCGAGAGGTCTCCGCCCCACTTCGGCATCGGCTTGGACTCGTAGATCTCCAGCGCCTTCAGCCGGAACTCGAGCATCCACTCCGGCTCGTCCTTGTGCTTCGAGATCTGACGCACGACCTCCTCGCTGAGGCCGGGCTCGGTCCGGAAGACGTGCTGCTCCTCGTCGACGAATCCGTACTTGTATTCGTCGAGATTCAGGTCCTTGACGGTCTCGTTGACAGGCATCAGCCCACCTCCCCTGCAGCCGCCTCGATGCCCTGCCACTCGGCATAGCCCTCTTCCTCCAGCCGCAGCGCGACCTCGGGGCCGCCCGACTGGACGATCCGGCCCTGGACCATGACGTGGACGTGATCCGGCTTGATGTAGTTCAGCAGGCGCTGGTAGTGCGTGATCAGCAGCACCGACATCTCCGGGTTCTCCTCGCGAAGCTTGTTCACGCCGTTCGCCACGATCTGGAGCGCGTCGATGTCCAGCCCGGAATCCGTCTCGTCCATGAGGGCGAGCTTCGGCTGAAGGCAGGCCATCTGGAGAATCTCGTTGCGCTTCTTCTCACCACCGGAAAACCCGTCGTTCACCGGGCGCTCGGCGAAGGTCGGGTCCATGTCGAGCAGCTCCATCTTCTCCATCAGGAGATCCTGGAACTCGAACAGGTCGAGCTCCTCGTCTCCGGAGTGCGCCTGGAGCGCGGTGCGGAGGAAGTTGGCGATGGAGACACCCGGAATCTCGACCGGGTACTGGAAGGCCAGGAAGATCCCGGCTTGCGAGCGCTCGTCCGGCTCGGCCTCGAGAATGTTCTCATCCTCGAACGTGACCGAGCCACCCGTGACCTCGTACCCGGGGTGTCCGGCGAGGACCTTCGCGAGCGTGCTCTTTCCCGAACCGTTCGGACCCATGATCGCATGGATCTCGCCCTGGTTCAGTTCGAGGTCGACGCCCTTGAGAATCTGGAGATCCTCGTCGGCGACCTTCGCCTGGAGGTTTTCGATCTTGAGGATGGGAGAACTCATGGGCCTTGGTCTGGTGAGAAGACGTTGTCTTTATCAAGAATGATTCCGAGTACCAAAAGCTACCCGACCCGCACGGAGGGGTCAACGGAAGCGCGCTGCGGACTGCGGAGGGACGACGACTACCCGCGGACCCATTTCAGGATCCGGGTCAGGATCCGGGGTCGGGATCCGAGTCAGGATCCGGGTCGGGTTCCGAGTCGGGATCCGGGGTCGGGATCCGGCCTGGGAGGCCGTCGTCGGGGAGGACACGAACGGACCGACGACCCGGTCGGTCGTCGGCCCGCATCGGCCAGGTCTCTATCTGCCCCCGACACGGGGGCAGGCGCGGCGCGAGAACGTCAGTCGGACACCCGGAACGGTACGAAGAACGTCAGGGTGAAGCTCTCGCTCGAGAAGAGGTTGAAGCGGCCGGTGACGCGGGGGCTGAGGTCCCCGGCGTCGAACTTGATGCCGCCGCCGATGTTGAGACCGAT
>DATFJS010000402.1:0-6537 GCA_035269045.1 Longimicrobiales bacterium
TGTCGTGGTCCCGCAGAAAGTCGGCGACGATGCCGGCGTTCCTCACCTGGGTCTCCATGCGGACCTTGAGGGTCTCGAGGCTCCGCATGAGGAGCCAACTGGTCCAGGGGCCGGCCGTGGGGCCGAAGATGGTCCGGTGCAGCTTCACCTGCTGCATGAGTTCGGTCGAGCCGAGGCAGGCGCCGGCGATGAGGTCCGAGTGGCCGCCGACGTACTTGGTCAGCGAGTAGAGGACGAGGTCGGCGCCGAGCTTGAGCGGGTGCTGATAGAGCGGGCCGAGGAACGTGTTGTCCACGGCCAGCAGAACGGGATCCTCGTCACAGCCCCACTCGTCGGCGACCCGGGCACAGGCCTCGATGTCGATGAGGTCGTTGGTGGGGTTGGAGGGGGTCTCGATGTAGATCATCCGGAGGCGGCCGGCCTCGGTGCTCTCGGCCTTCCGCGGCGCAACGCCGTGCTCCGCGAGCGCGGCCTCGAGGCCTTCGACGCCCTTCGCGGCGGAAAACCCCACCGGCCGAATCCCGAACTGCGGCAGGATCTCGCGGACGAGATACTCGGTCCCGCCGTACACGGGCTCGGCGAACGCCACCACGTCACCCGGCCGAAGGAACGCCATCATGGTGGTGCTGATGGCGGCCATGCCGCTCTCGAAGGCGGCGGCCTCGTCGGCGCCGTCCCACAGCGTCAGACGGTCCTCCAGGATCTCCAGACCGGGGTTGTTGAGGCGCGAGTAGATGAGCCCCATCGACTCGCCGGGCTCGCGGTCGCGCAGGCCGTAGGCGAGCTCGAAGAACGCCTTCCCCTCCTCGGCCGAATCGAACACGAACGTCGAGGTCTGGAAGATCGGTGGCTTCACCGCCCCCTCGGACCAGGCCGGCTCGTACCCGTAGCTCATCATGAGGCTCTCGGGTCGGAGCTGGCGGTCCCCTATGCTCCTGTGCGCCTTCTTGTCGCGATCCCACATGGTCCGGCCCCTTCGATTTCGAACGTGGTCTGGAGGTACGCCGCTTCAGTACCAAACCGCGTCCGGGCGGGTTGGGCAACAGTCCCCCGGACAATCCGGGGCCGGCCTGCGCGCGCGACCTGTCCGCCGGGGAGCGTTCGATCGTTATCTTCGGGGTCCCGCGCAGACTCCTCGTCCGCTCCGCTCACCCGTTCGCAACGCATGAGCTCCTTCGAACCCCCCTTCGAGATCGAGGTCGACGCCCTCTCCCCGGAGGAGGCGGCCCAGGCGGCTTCCGCTCTGCGGGAAGACCTCCATCGACACGCCCGGCTCTACTACGTGGAGGCGTCGCCGGAGATCTCGGACAGCGAGTACGACCGCAGGTTCCGGCTGCTGCAGGACATCGAGGAGCGGTTCCCGGAGCTGACGACCGAGGACTCCCCCACCCAGCGCGTCGGCACCGAGCCCTCCGACCACTTCGACACCGTCCAGCACGTGGTGCCGATGCTCTCCCTCGACTCGAGCGAGGACGTCGAGGCGCTCCGACGATTCGACGAGCGGGTACGGAAGGGGCTGGGGGGAGACCCGGATCTCGAGTACATCCTCGAACCGAAACTGGACGGGGCCTCGATCGAGCTCGTCTACGAGGACGGTGTACTGGTACGGGCGGTCACGCGGGGGAACGGCCGAGCCGGCGAGGAGGTCACCGCCAACCTCCGTACCGTGCCGTCCGTGCCTCTCCGGCTGAACGACGAGCACCGCGCGGTACCGACGCTTCTGTCCGTCCGCGGCGAGGTCATGATGTACATCTCGACCTTCGAGCGATTCAACGCCGGTCTCGTGGCCGACGGGAAGGAGCCGTACGCCTCGCCGCGCAACTCGGCCGCCGGTGCGATTCGGCAGCTCGACTCGCGCCTCACCGCGGAGCGCGAGCTGGTCTGCCTCGCCTACGACGTGCTCGCGGTCGAGGGTACGGAGTTCGAGCGGGACCAGGACGGCGTGGCCGCGCTCGGCGACTGGGGGTTCAAGCTGCCCGAACGGATCGAGGTCGCGAGCACGCCCGACGAGGTGATCGACTACCACCGCCGCTTCGACGAGGACCGCGACGACCTCGACTACGAGATCGACGGCGTCGTCGTGAAGATCGACGACCTCGACATGCGAACCGAGCTCGGGTCGACGTCGCGCCATCCGCGCTGGGCGATGGCGCTCAAGTTCGAACCGCGGAAGGAGGTCACGACGATCGAGCAGATCGCCATCTCCGTGGGTCGGACCGGGATTCTGACCCCCGTGGCGCTCCTGCGACCCGTCGAGGTCGGTGGCGTCACGGTGAGCCGCGCTTCGCTGCACAATCGGGAAGAGGTGGCTCGAAAGGACGTGCGGGCGGGCGATACGGTGCGCATCCAGCGTGCGGGAGACGTGATTCCCCAGGTCGTCGAACGCATCGAGGTGGATGGAGAGGAGCGGGGCGAGCCCTTCCGAATGCCGGATACCTGTCCGTCCTGCGGCACACCCGTCCACGAGGACGGACCACGGACCGTCTGCCCCAACACCTTCGCCTGCCCGGCCCAGCTGACCGGCCGGCTGGTGCATTTCGGAGCCCGAAACGCCCTCGACATCGAAGGGCTGGGCGAGGAGACCGCCACCCTCCTGGTCGACCGTGACCTCGTCGAGGAGCTGGCCGAACTCTTCGACCTCGAGGCCGAGCAGCTCATGGATCTGCCCGGGTTCGCCGAGAAGTCCGCTACCTCGCTTATCGAGGCGATCGATGCGCGTCGGTCCACGGAGCTGGCCCGTTTCCTTCACGGTCTCGGGATCCCGGAGGTGGGCGTGACGGTCGCGCGGGATCTCGCTCGCCACTTCCGGTCGTTCGAGGCGATTCGCCAGGCCGACGGCGAGGCGCTGGAGGAGGTGCACGGAATCGGGCCGCGGATGTCCGAGGCGATCCTGGGCTTCTTCGCCAACGAACGCACGTCGGCGCAGCTCGACGCCGTCATGGACCGGATGAAGGAGTTGAGGCCACCCCCCGCGCAGCCCGACACCTCCGACTCGCCGCTGGCGGGCGCGAAGTTCGTGTTCACCGGTGGTCTCGAGGGGTTGTCCCGGTCCGAGGCGAAGAAGCTGGTCGAGGCCGTGGGCGGGAAGGTCTCCGGCTCGGTCTCCGGCGCGACGGACTACGTGGTGGTGGGCGACGACCCCGGGTCCAAGTACGAGAAGGCCGTCGAACTCGGCGTCCAGACGCTCGACGAGGACGCGTTCCTCGCCCTGGTGCGGGACGGTGTGGCGGCCACCGGACTCGACGACGATGCGGTGCCGGAGGCCGTCGCGGAGGCCGCGGCGGACCTCGATCTCTTCGCGGAGGCGGAGGACTGATGGAGAACCTCGACGTCGCCCGCACCCTCGGCCTGGTTGCCGACCTTCTCGAGATCCAGGGCGCCAACCCCTTCCGGGTCCGTGCCTACCGGAATGCGATCCGCACGGTCGAGTCGCTCACGCGTCCCCTGTCTCAGATGGTGGACGAGGGCGAGGACCTGACCGAACTGCAGGGCGTCGGCAAGCAGGTCGACGCCCACATCCGCGAGCTTCTCCAGACGGGGCAGCTCACGGTCCTCGACGAGATCACCGAGGACGTGCCGCGCACGCTGACGCAGCTCGTGCGCCTGGACGGCGTCGGTCCGAAGAAGGCGAAGAAGCTCTGGGAGGAGCTCGGTGTCGAATCCGTCGAGGGGCTGGAGGCGGAGATCGCGAAGGGCACCGTCGAGGCGCTCTCCGGATTCGGTGCCAGGAGCGTCGCCAGGATGAAGGGCTCCATCGAGGACTACCGTCAGCATCGCGACCGCTTCCTGAGGGCCGAGGCCGGGGATCTGATCCGCGGTCTGCTCGAATACATGGAGGACGCGCCCCACGTCGACCGCCTCGAGGTAGCCGGCAGCTACCGGCGCCGGAAGGAGACCGTCGGTGACATCGACCTGCTGGCTCGGGCCGACGAGGGCGGCGGCGAGGTCGTGGCCTACTTCACGAACTTCCCGAGTGCGGTCCGGGTCGAGGCCGCCGGCGACACGAAGGGCACCATCGTCCTCCCCTCCGGCCTCTCGATCGACCTGCGGGTCATTCCCAGCGAATCGTATGGGGCGGCGATGCACTACTTCACCGGTTCGAAAGAGCACAATGTCCGCGTTCGGACGATGGCGGTGAAGAAGGGCCTTCGCGTGAACGAGTGGGGCGTCTTCCGCATCCCGGAAGGTGCCGACCCCGACGACCTCGGCCCTTCACCCGCGGAGGGCGACGGCGAGCACATCGGGGGCGAGACCGAGGAGGAGGTCTTCGCCGCGGTCGATCTTCCGTGGATCCCCCCGGAGCTTCGGGAGGACCGGGGCGAGTTCGACGCCGCGAGCGAGGGGGAACTGCCCGAACTGGTCGTGCTGGACGAAATCGGTGGCGACCTCCACATGCACTCGACCTGGTCGGACGGCACCGCGTCGATCCTCGAGATGGCGCGGGGCTGCATCGAGCGCGGGTACGGCTACATGGCCATCACCGATCACTCGAAGGCGGTGACCGTCGCCAACGGTCTGACACCCGAGCGGGTCCGGGAGCAGTGGGACGAAGTTCGGAAGGCGCAGGAGGAGGTCGGTGACGACTTCCGGATCCTTCGGGGTCAGGAGGTCGATATCCTCAAGGATGGCAGCCTCGACCAGCCCGACGACATCCTGGAGGAACTCGACATCGTGGTGATCGCGGTGCACTCCTTCATGGACATGGAGAGCGACGAGATGACGACGCGAGTGCTACGTGGCATGGATCACCCTCAGGTGGACATTCTCGCGCACCCGACGGGTCGGCTGATCAATCGCCGGGAGCCGTTCCCGATCGACATGGAGAAGATCCTCCAGAAGGCGCTGGAGCGTGACATCGCAGTGGAAATCAATGCGCACCCGAGGCGTCTGGACCTCAACGATCGCTACGCGGCTCGCGCGCGGGATCTCGGGGTGCGTATCGTGATCGACTCCGATGCGCACGCGGTCCGCGGACTCGACGTGATGCGACACGGGGTGGACCAGGGACGCCGGGCCGGGCTCGAGCGTTCCGACGTGCTCAACTGTGGAACGCTGGAGGATGTGATCGGGTGGCTGGAACGGGACCGGGGTTGAAGCGCCTGTGAGCCCCCTCTTCCTGAACGTCGGACTCCTCGTCGTGGGAGTCGGGATCCTCTACATCGGCGCGGAATGGCTGGTGCGGGGGTCGTCACGCCTGGCGACCTCGCTCGGCATCTCGCCCATCGTCGTGGGGCTGACCGTCGTGTCGTTCGGCACCTCGGCGCCGGAGCTCGTCGTCGCCCTGATCGCGGCGCTGAACGACAATTCGGATCTCGCCATGGGCAACGTGATGGGATCCAACCTCGCCAACATCGGGCTCATCCTCGGCATCACGGCGATCGTCCGGCCGATGGATGTCGCCGCCCGTGTGGTCTCGCGGGAAATCCCGGTCATGCTGGCCCTCACGATCCTGCTCTTCCCCCTCGCGCAGGACGGCAACCTCGGGCTGATCGAGGGCATCGCCCTCTTCACGATCCTGCTCTTCTACCTGGCGTTCATCAACAGTGCCGCCGGCGAGGAGGCGCCCGAGATCGGGCAGGCGTTCGAGGAGTACGCCGGATCGAAGGAGGCCCTGACCACCAGGGTCGCGTGGATGGACTTCGTGCTCGTCATCCTCGGGAGCACCGGGCTGGTGCTGGGTGGCACGGCGATCGTCCGGTCGGCCGAGTTCGTCGCGACGTCCTTCGGAATCTCGGACGTGATCGTGGGACTGACCCTCGTCGCGATCGGCACGTCGCTGCCGGAGCTGGCGACCGCACTCGTGGCGGCCATCCGCGGGGAAGCGGACATCGCCGTCGGCAACATCATCGGTTCGAACATCTTCAACATCGCCGCCATTCTCGGGATCACCTCGATGGTGACGCCGATCACGGTCAGTCCCGCCATCCTGAGTCGCGAGCTCCCGGCCGTACTGCTGCTCTCGCTCATCGTGCTGCCGGTCACACGGATCGGGCTGCGCGTCTATCGGTGGGAGGGCGTGATTCTCCTCGTCTCCTACTTCACGATCACGGGCTGGCTGATCCTGTTCTGATCGGGGGCGCACGAGGGACGAGCCGCCGAGGCCCGCCCCCACCGCCGTCCGGACCGCGAGAGTCCGCCGTCAGTTGTAGCTTCGCGCGCCGTCCCGGCAGGTCGGCCACTCGAATTCGTTGCCGCCGCGCGTCGGCGGGAAGACCGACCGTCGCTCCCGCGACACCCGCTCCGGATCCTCCGACGCCATGTAGGCCAGCATCGCCGTGAGGGTCGCGTTCCCCTGCACTTCGGGGATCACGACCTTGTCGAAGGTGTCCCGGTTGGTGTGCCACGTGTACGTCCCGTAGCCCCAGTTCAACGAGCTGAGCGAGAAGGCCGGCGCCCCCGCGCAGATGAAGGAGGCGTAGTCGCTCCCCCCGCCCCCGGGGGATCCCGGCACGTTCAGGTCGATCTCACCGGACAGCTCCGTCGGGACCCGAGCGAGCCACGACGCGAAGTGCGATCCCGCCTCGATCAGCCCCTGCA
>DATFJS010000403.1:0-6509 GCA_035269045.1 Longimicrobiales bacterium
AACCTCCACAAGCTGTTTGGCGGAGCTCCGCTCGATCTGACTCGTCTGCGATCGCTCGGTATCGACCTTCCGGCGCGGTTTCGGGATATCCTCGGAAAGGAAGCCGACGGGTAGGACCCGGTCAGTACGTCTCCTCGGCCCAGTTCAGGACGTGATAGGTACCGTCCGCGAAAGCGAGCGAAATCGATGCGCCGTCGGCGGGGGCGGACCGACTCCCCTCCCAGCAGCGGATCCGACGGCCCTCGGGGAGGTCGATGAAGGCGCCGGGGTAGGGGCGAGTGGTCGCACGCACGAGTCGATCGACTTCCTCCACCGTCATCTCGGGTGTCAGGCGTCCATCATCGGGGCGCCGCCCTGGCCATACGGTCGCGGCAGATTCGTCCTGCGGCTCGCCGGGCACGTCCCCGGCGTCGAGCGCCGGCATTCCTCGCCGTACGAGTTCGCGGTGAGCCTCGACCACCTTGGCGTACAGCGTGGTGGCCGTCTCGTCGTGGGCCACATCGAACCGCACCTGGCCCAGCACCGGTCCGTTGTCGACCCCCGGTGCGAGGCGGAACAGGGTCACCCCCGACTCGCGCAGCCCCTTGATGATGGTCCAGGGAATCGCGGCCCTGCCGCGGCCCTTCGGCAGCAGCGTCGGGTGGGCGCCGATACACCCGAGCCTCGGCGCGTCGAGCACGTCGGCGCGGGCGATCTGGGACCACCCGATGATGAAGAGCCAGTCGATCCCGAGGGACCGACAGTGCCCGGCCACCTCGCCGGAGTTCACATCGTCGATCTCGACCACCCGGACTCCGTGCTCGCTCGCCAGGTCCTGCGGGCAGGCCCGCCCCGACTTGTCCGGAGCCCGGTCGCGCGGAAACGTGAAGATCGCGGCCATGTCGTATCCGGCCGACAGGATTTCGTCGATGCAGGCGACACCGATCTCGACGCATGTGACGAAGCCGAAGCGCATGGTCGTGTGGTCCGGGTCCGGAGCAGTCAGTAGGTGGGCGGGCGGCGAAACAGATACGGCAGTGTCCGGAGGACGATCCGAGCGTCGGTGAGGAAACTCACGGACCGTGCGTACTCGCCGTCCAGGCGGGCCTTCTCTGTGGCACTCATCCCGTCGTAGGCCCTGATCTGAGCAAGGCCGGTCAGCCCCGGCCGCAGTCTCGACGCGCCGTTCAGCCCACGGAGCCGGACCAGCTCGTCCTGCGACGGCAGTGCAGGACGAGGGCCGACGAGGCTCATGTCACCGGACAGGACGTTGAGCAGTTGCGGGAGCTCATCGACGTTCGTGCGGCGCATGATCGCACCCGTCCGCGTGATCCGGAGCGACTCGGTGTCCGTGGACGGGCGGTCCGGCGTGTCCGGGGCCATGCTCCGCACCTTCAGGATTCTGTACGGGTTCCCGTTTCGGCCGACCCGCTCCTGCACGAAGATCGGATTGTGGCGATCCTCGACGTAGACGGCGACGAGCGCGACCAGCAGTGCCGGTGATGCGACGAGCAGGCCGAGCGACGCACCGACGACGTCCACGACCCGCTTCAGACCGAACTTCCGGTAGATCACGAACCCTCTGCGAGGGGGATCCGCCGAATGGATGTGGAGAACGCCTCCGCGAAGGGATACCCCGCCTCCACGCCGCGCAGGGTGGCCTGCGCCCGGATCGCCTCAGGGCTCCGCGGATGCGGGAGCGGGCGCATCACGCCTCGATAGGCGTCGAGCGCACCGATTTTCGCCTCCACATCCTCTTCGGTGACCTCGATGAACGTGTCCGCACGAAACAGGGGGTAGGCGTCGCCCGCGGCCCACTCCGTCGAAGACAGGACCTCGGCATGCATGACCGTGAGCTCTCCAGGCGACCGACCTCGCCTCTGCGGAAGGCGCGCCGCCGTCACGCAGGCCCTGCAGGTATGGAGATGATCATCGTTCAGGTCGCCCGGATGATGCGTGACGACGAGATCGGGGTCGAGGTCGGAGATCGAGGACTCGACGAATTCGACGAGTTCCACCAGAGGAAGCGTGTTGAATCGGAGATTCGGAAACTCACCCACGGCGTGAGGGGTGACGCCGATGAGTTCGTGGGCGCGACCCATGTCGGTCCGAAGCTCTTCGAGGGCCGGCCGGCCGGCTCGCGCCTCGGCGTTGCCGCACAGGACGACGGAGAAGATCTCCCATCCCGCTCGTTCGAGGGCACGCGCCGAAGCGCCGAACGCAAGAACTTCGTCGTCCGGGTGGGCGACGACGACGAGGGCACGACGGGGTCGACTGGTCATGCGTCCGGCGATTGAGGTGAACACTCCGCATCGAAAGTTGTTGGAGTCCGGTTTGAAACGCCATCGCGAGGATGGCTGAAACCCGCTTATATAGACGGAGAACGGTCTCGTTTCGCGAGGAGCCTCCGCGCACCGGCCAGCTCTCGACTGTCCCGCACCCACCCCCACATGCGTATTCTCATCACCGGCGCCGCAGGCTTCCTCGGCTCCCACCTCGTCGACCGCTTTCTCGTGGAGGGCCACGAGGTGGTCGGTCTCGACAACTTCGTGACCGGTTCCCCCGAGAACATCGCGCACCTCGAGGAGGAGCCGCGGTTCACCTTCGTCGAGCACGACATCTCGACGCCGATCGTCTTCGCCGAGGAACTGGACGGGGTGCTGCACTTCGCGTCCCCCGCGTCGCCGGTCGACTACCTCGAGATGCCGATCCAGACGCTGAAGGTGGGCAGCCTGGGCACGCACAACTGTCTCGGCATCGCCAAGGCGAAGGGCGCACGGTTTCTGCTCGCCTCGACGTCCGAGGTCTACGGCGATCCCCAGGTCCACCCGCAGCCCGAGTCGTACTGGGGCCACGTGAATCCGGTGGGCTTCCGGGGCTGCTACGACGAGGCCAAGCGCTTCGCCGAGGCGATGACGATGGCGTACCACCGGGCGCACGACGTCGATACGCGGATCGTGCGGATCTTCAACACGTACGGTCCGCGGATGCGGCCCGGGGACGGGCGTGTGGTCAGCAACTTCATCGTGCAGGCGCTGCGTGGGGACGCGATCACGGTCTACGGCGACGGTTCGCAGACCCGTTCGTTCTGCTACGCGTCGGACGAGGTGGACGGGATCTACCGCCTGTTCATGTCGGACCGGACCGAGCCTGCCAACGTCGGGAATCCCGGCGAATTCACGATTCGCGAGCTGGCGGAGCTGGTGATCGAGGCCACGGGAAGCGCGAGCGAGATCGTCGAGCTGCCGCTCCCGGAGGACGACCCCAAGGTTCGGCAGCCGGACATCACGGTGGCGCGTGAGTTGCTCGGCTGGGAGCCGAGCGTCGATCTGGAGGAGGGGCTGGCGCGAACGATCCCCTACTTCCGGGAGATGGTCGAGCGCCGCGACGCCGAAGCGCGGACTCTTCACACAGACGAAGAGTGACGGGCGTATCGCGTTGCGCGGACGGACCGGGTCCGTCCACGTTTCTCCGATGACCGACGACACCGTCCGCGAGCGCATCGCACGAGGCGTAGCCGCCTTCGACCGGGAGGCATTCGAGGAGGCGCTCGCTCTGTTCGACGAGGTGGCGCGCACGCAGTCCGGGTTCCCGGATGTCCAGAACAAGCGGGGTCTCTGCCTCGCGATGATGGGTCGGGCGGAGGACGCACTGGATGCCTTCGAGGAGGCGGTGCGACTCGCGCCGGACTACGCGGAGGCCCACCTGAATCGGGGAATCCTCCTGCAGGAGCTGGGGCGCCACGAGGAGGCGCAGGAGGCTCTCCATCACGCCTCGGACCTCGACCATGGCGGCAAGCCCGAGTTTCCGAGTCACGTGGGCAACGAGATCGCGATCGGTCACGCGAAGCTCGGCGACCTCTACCTCGTGGCCGAACACGCCGCGGCCTCCGCCCGTGAGTACGCACGGGCACTCGAGGTCCGCCCCGGCTACCTCGACATCCGCACGAAGTACGCCGAGGCGCTGATCGAACTCGGCGAACTGGATCGAGCCGCGGAAGAGCTTCGCTTCGTCCTCGACCGCAACGACCGATTCGCGGCGGCACGGCTGCGGTACGGCGTGGTGCTTCATCGTACCGGCGACACCGAGGGCGCGATCGAGGCCTGGGAGCGGTGCATGCGGGATGCCCCCGGGGACATGCGCGCACGCGCCTACCTGGCATCGGTCGGGGTGCGGCCGGGGCACGGGGAGGCCGACCACGAAGACGTCGCCGTTCAGACGTCGTCGGACGAGTGAGTCCCGTCGCGCCATTGCCTGGCCCGACGTTTGCACTCTGTTTTAGCCACGGACATCCGAACCGCGTCACCAGCCCTGTCCCGACTGCCCACATCCGCATGAATTCCCACACACCGAAGCGCGTCGAGAAGCCCTGGGGCTGGGAGCTCCACTGGGCCGATACCGAACTCTACGTCGGCAAGATCCTGCACGTGAACCAGGGGGAGGCGCTCTCCCTCCAGTACCACGAGCAGAAGGACGAGACCATCTGCGTCCTCTCGGGTGAGATGACGCTCGTGGTGGGGCCGGACGAGGACTCCCTCGAGGAGATCACGATGCGGCAGGACGACGCCTTCCGGATTCGCCCGGGCGTCGTGCACCGCATGGTCGCGGTGACCGACTGCGACATCCTCGAGGCCTCGACACCACACCTCACGGACATCGTGCGACTGGAAGACCGATACGGACGGAACTCCGACGATGCGTACTGAGTCCTCGCTCACCGCGGTCCTTCTCCTCGCCGCCGCCTGCGTCCAGGCCCCGGCCGACGATACCGCGATCCAGCGAGGCGACCTCGCGTTCGCGGCCGGAGAGATGGGAGAAGCTCTCGCGGAATACCGTCTGGCCGCTCGCGACGAACGAGCCGACGCGGAGGTCCTCGCCCGGGTCGCGCACGCCTACACCCGGGAGGGCGAGGTGGACGACGCGGCAGACTTCTACCGCCGAGCGGTCGACGTCGACCCCGCCTGGTCCTCTCAGGCCGTCTCGGACCTCATGCTGCTGGCCGAGCAGGCGCAGGTGTCGGGAGATCGATTCCGGATGGCGTCCGCTGTCGAGGCGGCGCAGGATATCGAGCCCGGGGTCGGACTCGAGGGCCTCGCCCTGCCGCTCGCTCGCCACCACTTCCAGAACGGCGAATACGGCCAGTCGCTGCCGCTCTACCAGAGAGCCCTGGCCGCGGGTGCCGATTCGGTCCCCGAGGTCATGTTCGAGATCGGCCAGGCCCACGAGGAGATCGGCGATTGCGAGCGGGCGCTCATCTTCTTCGAGCAGTTCAGGGAATCGGTATCCCGGCGCGAGCGTCAGCGGAGCGGGGTGGACTGGTACATCGGCAGCTGCTCCTTCCAGGTGGCCGAGGGCCTGCACGGGTCGGATCGACCGACCGAGGACGTACTGCTCGACGCGCTGTCCGCCGTCGATCGGACGATCGAGATGGGGGAGCCCCGCAACCTGCAGGGTCGCGCATGGTTCGAGCGCGGTCAGATCCTCGCCGACCTCGGGCGCTGCGAGGAGGCGATCGAGTCCTTTCGCCAGGTGCGCGCCGCCGAGGGGAACGTCCAGAGCGCGCTCGCGACCCGCGCCCAGGAGCGGCTCGACGACCTTCGCTTCCGGAGCGATGTGCGTCGCCGCCTGAATCAGCAGGGCTGCTGAGCGTCACCCCTTCGATCTCCGCCGATTCGGCGTACCTTTCAAGGCTGACCGTTTTCTCGTAGCCGGAGCCCGCGCGTGGCCGTCCCACTTCTCGACCTGAAGGCGCAGTACGACTCGATCCGCGAGGACCTCGACGCCGCCCTGATGGAGGTCGTCGAATCGCAGTGGTTCGTGATGGGGCCGAACGTCGAGGCGCTCGAGGACGAGATCGCGGAATACCTTGGTGTCCCCCACGCCATCGGGTGCGCGAGCGGCACAGATGCCCTCCTTCTGCCGATGAAGGCCATCGACCCCTGCGTCGTCGGGACCGTACCCGGAACCGCGGCATCCGAGGGGCGGGGAGACGAGCGCCGCGAGGTGGTGCTTCCGGCCTTCACCTTCTTCGCGACGGCCGGAGCGGTCTGGAACGCCGGGTTCAAGCCGGTCTTCTGCGACGTCGATCCCGTCACGTTCAACGTCACTCCCGACACGCTCGACGACGTCTGGACCGAGCGGACCCGCGCCGTGGTGCCGGTGCACCTCTTCGGTCAGATGGCGCCGATGGCCGAGATCAACGAGATGGCGGCGGAGCGCGACGCGATCGTCTTCGAGGACGCCGCGCAGGCGATCGGGGCCCGTCAGAAGATCGACGGCGAGTCGGTGATGGCCGGCGCCGCCGCGCAGGTGGGCGCGATCTCCTTCTTCCCGACCAAGAATCTCGGCGGCTTCGGGGACGGCGGGATGGTGACGACCCACGACGACGAGATCGCGGAGCGGGTTCGGAAGCTCCGCGTGCACGGCGGCCGCCAGATGTACCACCACGAGATGGTGGGCACCAACTCGCGGCTCGACGCCCTGCAGGCGGCGGTGCTCCGCGTGAAGCTCGGCCACCTCGACGACTGGGC
>DATFJS010000404.1:0-8572 GCA_035269045.1 Longimicrobiales bacterium
CCGGGCGGCACCGTTCCCGTGCGGACGCTGCTCGCTCCAGGTACGTGTCGAGGTCGACACCCAGAAGCGCTGCTGGAAGAAGGCCGACGTACGTGTGCACGGCGTAGCGCCCGCCGACGAACGGATCGTTCACGAAGACGCGTCCGAAGCCGTGCCTGCGCGCGAACGGCAGGACCCAGGCGTCGGGATCGGTGATCACGACGACGCGCCGGTTCGTGCTTGCGACACCCAGCACATCCACGAACGCCTGGTAGAGGTGCACGAAGAGCGCGTAGCTCTCGAGCGCCCAAGCCTTCATCGACAGCACGAGGACGGTACTCTCCGGCCGGATGCGGGCAAGCACCGCCTCCAGCTCGTCAGGGTGCGTGCTGTCGACCACCTCCACCTCCAGGTGGCCGTCGCGGACGCCGTAGGCCTCGCGGAGCATCTCGGCGGCTAGGCTCGCGCCGCCCATGCCGACGATCAACGCCTTGGTCGCTCCCTCGCTGCGCAACTCGTCGACGAAGGCGCGCAGCTCCGCGACGTGGGCCCGCATCGCCTCGGGCGCGTCGAGCCAGCCCAAGCGGTCGAGAACACCGACCGGGTAGCGGCTCCAGAGCGTGTGGTCCCGTTCCCACAGCCGCTGGATCGTGCGGCCCTGATTCGCTTCCTCGAGTCCACGACGCCACACCTCGGTGCCGGAGGCCGGCTCGACGTCCAGGTGGATGGCCACGGTCAGGAAAGGAGCCGCTCGACTTCGTCGGCAGGCAGGTGGTTCATCACGAGGGGCTGCGAGCCATCGGCTTGGCCTTGCTGCCAGGTCACCCAGATCCCTTCATCGTTGGCGAGCGTGGCGACGTAGCGGCTGCAGCCCGTTCCTTCGGGCGAGACGAACAGCGGACGGACCAGAGAGAGTCGCTGGGCCGCCGCGAGATCGTCGCCGGGCACCCACATGGCGCCTCCGAGCTCTTCGCACGAGTACCCCCTTGGGCGGCTCTTGGCGTTGGGGTTCTCTTCGAGTCGTCGCATCGATTCTGCGCCGTCGTAGAACAGGACCGAGCCGTCGGGGCCGTCTCGGAAGGTGCCGAGCCGGGGTACCCGTAGCTGGTCGGTGACGCGGGTGGCAGCGACGTCCCAGACGGGACCACGCGGCACGAGCTGCCAGGTGGCGACCTCGAACTCGCTCGCGTCGGCGGGCCGGACCGCAAGGCCCGTGTTGCTGGATGCCCACGAGATCGGGTGCGTACAGAACGCCAACGCCGTGCCGTCGGCCATGTCGAACACCACGGGATCCTTCACATGCAGATGGTCAGGCCGGTCGGTCGAAAGGACCGGCGCGATCGTGCTCGCATCAAGCTCGCCCGGCGAACCGCCTGTGATCCGGTCGATCGACCACACGCCGGTTCCTGGCTTCTGATACTCGGCGAACGCGTCGGGGTAGGCTCG
The DNA here is from genome assembly GCA_035269045.1 of Longimicrobiales bacterium. Lineage (GTDB taxonomy): Bacteria > Gemmatimonadota > Gemmatimonadetes > Longimicrobiales > Gaopeijiaceae > Gaopeijia. The sequence goes on from DATFJS010000404.1 coordinate 1,426, forward strand.
ACGCTTTTCGGTAGACACGAACAGCTCCCACGTCCCGTCGACACGGCGGTGCAGAGACGTGCCTTCGATCGACAACACGGCGGCATCGCCCAGGTCAAGGTCCGTCTTCGTCCAAGAGCGGACCTTCTCGAAGTGACGGCCGCCGTCGTCCGAGCGGAACAGCGCGCACTCCAGGCCCCGAGCCCCCGCTTTCAACCCGGTTCGCGAGTCGCCTTCGTCACGGTAACGGCCGCTGAGCCAGAGCGTGCCCGCATCGTCGGCGACCAGATCGCCCCCACCGAACCAGAAGCCGGGGGCGGCTGCGTTGGCGGGCACGATCGTGCGGGCGCGCTCCTGGTCCAGGAGCGCGTTCAAGAGTCGGAGAAGAGCGGTGCGCTGACGTTCGTCGAGGTTCATGTGACTCCTTCCCATCATGCGGCGTTCACTTCGATGAGCCAGCGGTCAGCCCGCCGATGATGCGGTCCTGGAAGATGGCCGAGATCACCATGATCGGAACGATCGCGAGGATGGTGGCCGCGCTGATGATCTCCCAAGGGAACGAGAACTCGCCGGGGAACAGGCTGATGCCAACCGGCGCAGTGCGCATCGCGTTGTCCGTCATCAGCACGAGGGCGAGAGGAAACTCGTTCCACGACATGATGAAGACGATCAGCCCGGTCGCGATCAGTCCCGGACGCGACAAAGGCAGGATCACGCTCCAGAAGATGCGAAGGAACGACGCTCCGTCCATGCGGGCGGCGTCCTCGAGCTCGCGAGGGATCGTCTTGTAGAAGTTCGAAAGGATCCACACCGCCATCGGTAGGTAGAGGCCCGTGTGGGCGAGGATCAGACCGATGTACGTGTTCAGCAGCCCGATTTCGAGGAACAGGTCGAACAGCGCCGGCAACAGCGCCAAGGGCGGGAACATCGATACGGCAAGAATCCCTGTAAGGACCGCGAAGCGTCCACGATAGTCGAACCGCGCCAGGGAGTACGCGGCCAATCCGCCGACAGCCAGGATCATGAACGTCATGCCCGAGGCCACCACGAACGAATTGACGATGTAGCGCACCAGCTCGGTCGAAACCTGGAAGATCTCTCGGTAGTTCTCGAGCGTCGCGGGTGACGGCCAGAACTCGACGGGCCAGGCGTAGATCTGCGCCTGCGACTTGATCGACGTCAGGAACAGCCATACGGTGGGGAAGAACGAAACGAACACGGTTCCGGCGACCAGCAGGTAGAGCCCTAGGCGGCCTCGGCCGGAGGCGCGGCCCGATCGGGATCGTGATCGACGGCCAGGTGGTGGCGCTGCGGGACGGGCTGGGACGGGGTCACGCATAGCTGTCCCTCCTGAGGGTGATCAGGTACGCCCCCGCGATGATCATGATGATCAAGAACTGAACGATGATCGCGGCCGAGCCGAGGTTGAAGTCGACGTACTGGAAGATGGCCCGATAGGCGTAGAGGGACAACGTCTCGGTGGAGGTGAGCGGCCCCCCGTCGGTGAGGTTGAATGGAAGCTCGAATGCGCGCATGGCGTCCATGGTGCGCAGAAGCACCGCGACGAGGATCGCCGGCTGCAGCAGAGGCAGCGTGATGTAGCGAAGCTTGCTCCAGGCGGTGACGCCGTCCATCTCGGCCGCCTCGTAGATGTCGTGTGGGATCGCTTGCAGACCGGCGAGCAGGAGCAGCGCGATGAACGAGCTGGTCTTCCAGATCGAGACGAACATCATGCTGTACATCGCCAGGGGGATCGAGCCGAGCCAGTTGATCGGCTCGACGATTCCGGTACCGGTGAGGGCCGCGTTGAACAGGCCGTAGTCGGCATTGAACATCCACCGCCACATCAATGCGTTCAGGGCGGTGGGCAACGCCCACGGGAAGAGGATGGCCATGCGGACGAGGCCTTGGGCAGGCAGCCTGCGGTTCAGCACCAGCGCCAGGCCCAGACCCAGGATCAGTTCGACCGGGACCGTGACGACCGTGAAGAAGAGCGTGTTCAGGACGGACGTCACGAAGCGTGGCGTGTCGAGCAGGCGACGGTAGTTGGCCAGCCCGGCGAACTCGTAGTCGCGCAACATGCTCGTCGTGTCGCGCCCGAAGCTCAGCGCCAGCGTCTGGACCACGGGGAAGAGCAGGATGGCCGTGATGACGGCCAGGGCCGGAATCAGGAACAAAATAGCGGTTCGATTCGCTTGTCTCATGGAAGGGACCTCAGTTGATGGGGCCGCCCCGGTGGGCGGCCCCATCGAGACGTCACTGCAGGAGCGGTTCGATCTGTCGCTCGGCGTCCTGCAGCGCCTGTTCCGGCGTCTTCTGTCGCAGGAGGACGGCGCTGATCTCGGTCTGCATGATTTCGGAGATTTGCGGGTACGCCGTGCCGGCACCAGCCGACGGACGGGCGAAAGCGTGCAGGAAGTTGTCGCCTAGCGCGGCGACGTTGGGCCGCTCCTCCTGGACCTGGGGATCGTCGTACACGGCTGGGCGCGTCGGCACCTTGCCCTGGAGCAGCGTGGCCTGCACTTGCGACTCTTGCGAAGTCATGCAGCGAATCAGCTCTGCGGACGCTTCCTTCGCGTCCGAGTACGCGTTTACGGCCAGCAGGAAGCCACCGATGACGGTGGTGTTCGCATCTTCGTGCCCCTCGAAGTAGGGGACCCGAGTGAAGCCCACGTCGTCCCGCACCGGGGAGTCTTCGCTGGTGAGGGGCTCGAGCACGAAGTCCTGAACCATCAGGAACACGCTTCTGCCCTGCTGGAACAGGATGCGGGCGTCGTCCGGCCGGTAGGTGAGGATGGACTCGGGTGCCAACTCGTGCTCGTAGAGGATGTCCAGCATCGTCTCGAGCGATTGACGGCCGGCTTCCGTATCCACGTTCACGTTGCCGTTCGCGTCGAAGAACGAGCCTCCGGCGCCTTGGAAGAACGACAGCCAGTTCATGAACAGACCTTCGATCTTGGCCCACATGCTGACGAAGCCGTTCAAGTCAGGGTCGCCCTCACCGGCGACGATCGTATTGGCCTGGTCGATCAGCTCTTCCCAGGTACTGGGCGGATCGAACCCGTACTTGTCGAGCAGGTCGGACCGATAGAACAGGTGGATCCCGTCGATGTAGAGCGGAATCGCGTACGTGCTCCCGTCGATCTGCGCGGCCTCGAGGAAGCCCGGTAGGTACTCCGAGAGCTCTTCGTCCGTGAAGTACTCGTCCAAAGGAGCGATCCAGCCGCGGCCGGCGAAATCTCCGGGCCAGATCACGTCGACTGCGACCACGTCGGGATCGTCGTTGCGGGCGGTGAAGTTCGTCACGTAGACGCTACGCGATTCGTTGGGGACGTCGGAGATGCGGTTCCACTCGACGTCGATGCCTCCGATCTGCTGCTCGCACTTTTCGATCAGAACGGGAGCGGCCTCGCCGAAGCCGCGTGACCCGATCGAAAGCACGACCTCGGTTGCGTCCTGAGCGAAGGAGAAGGTCAGAGTGGCGAGGGCGACGAGAATCGCCATCGCACGGATCGGACCGTGACGCGTGGGGTGTCGCATGGTTGAGTACCTCCAGGTGCAGGTTTGGACGGATGGGGCGAGGGACGGTGAAGAGATCAGGGCATGGTGGCCACCCCCGTCTCGTCAACGCGGCTGGGCGTGGAGCTCGCGCGCGGACGGCTCGAGGCGCGCACCACGAGTTGGGTATCGAGGGTCGTGCGGCTCGGGGGCAGCTTCGGCTCATCGACCCGAGCAAGAAGCTTGTGGACCGCGCGCGAGCCGATGCTGTAGAGGGGCTGCGCGATGGCGGTGACGGTCGGCGTCACGAACGATGCCCAGGCCGGATCGTCGAACATCGCCAGTCCGACGTCGTCGGGCGAGAGGTAGTCGCGCTCGCCGAGCGCCTTCACGGCGCCGGCCCCCAAGAGATGATTGGAGGCGAACACGGCGTCGGGCGGCTCGTCTTGGTCGAGGAGCTCGTGCATGCTCCTGTGCCCGGTCTCCAGGTAGGGCGGGCCGTACCGAACCAGCTCCCTCTTCAACGTCGCACCGCGATCTTCGAGCGCGGCACGAAACCCGTGGTACCTGTCGCGGGCGGTGGTGGCGTGGGTGGAGCCGACGATCGCTCCGATCCGCTCGTAGCCGTTGTCGATGAGGTGCAGGGTCGCCTCGTAGGCCGCCCCTCGGTTGTCGACCACGACGCTGTCCACATCCAAGCCATCGATGGTGCGATCGAACAGGACGACGGGAATACCTTCCGATTGCAGTCGGCGAATCGCATCAGGATCGTGGCCGGTCGGTGCGATCACGGCGCCGGACACCTGCTCTTCGATCAGGAGGTCGATGTGGCGACGCTGCTTCGCGACGGATTCGTCGGAATTACAGAGCAGCACGGCGAAGCCCGCCTCCGAAGCGTGGTCCTCGATCGCGCGGACCACGGGCGGAAAGAAGTCGTAGCGAATGTCCGACACGATGACTCCGATCGCTTGCGAGCGCCGGGCCTGCAGGGAACGCGCGGTTCGGTTGGGCTTGTAGCCCAGCGCATCGACGGCGCTCAGCACGCGTTGCAGCGTCTCGGGTCGGATGTTCGGCTTCCCCGACAGGACGCGCGACACGGTCGCGTACGAAACGCCCGCGAGTTCCGCTACGTCTTTCAGCGTCACGGCCACGGTAGGTCTCCAATGCGTGTAAACGTTTAAAAGGTACCGGGTTCCGACACGTCATGTCAATGGTCAGGGCTCGCCGTTCCGCCCGTGCGGTCACGGTTGGGGCACCAACCGGCGCGAGGACGGCCACGCTCGATGCATCGTATGCGCGGGTTGAGACCGTCCGGCGGCTTGGCGACCGCACCGCTCAGCTCGTCGGAACCGTCACGGGGTCTCCCGGCCGACCTGCCTGACCCTCAGCGCCCCTCCACCGTCCAGCTGAAGCGCTGCGGCGGTCCGGGCTGCTGCGTCCCCTCGCCACGCAGGCCGTCGCCGTACACCTGGAAGCGGATGGAGCCGTCCTCGTTGGGAAGCGCGACGTGCGAGATGCCCGAGCGTCGCCACCAGCGTGCGTCCTGCTCCGGCTCGGGGCGCTCGAACGCGATGCGGCAGCTCTCGCCCTCCGTCTCGATGACGAGGTTCTCTGCGTCGCCTGAGATCAGGCCGGCCCACGCGCGCTGCGGCATGCCGGCGCAGGTCGCGGGCAGGGACGGGTCGATGGCGAGGAGCGCTGGAGCTTCGGCGTCTTCGGCCGAAGCGGCTGCATCCGCCGCGGGAGCCGGGGCGGCGGCGGCCGCCAGGTCCGGCACTTCGCTGGGCGCGGCGTCGGGCTCGAGCGGAGCGGGCGCCGGCGGCTGCGCCTGCGACCGCGTGGCCGGGCCGAGCGGCTCGGGGTCGTCCGTCTGGACCTCCGTGCTGGCCGGTGCCGCGCGCTCGGGGGAGACCCCTGCGCGAGGCGCCCCGTCCTCGCTCGTCTGGGGCGTGCGCGCCTCGGGGGTCTGGCCCTCGACCGCACGCGCCAGCTGCTCCGTGGAGGGAGCCCCGCCGCACAGGTACCAGTCGCCGGACACCTCGCCGGCCAGGGCGCCCACCGACCCGGCGATCTCGAGCGCCGAGGTGCGGTTGGCCTGGGCGAACGTGCCGGCGAGCTGCTATGCGCCCCGATCGGAGGCGGCTGCATCGTCGTCGACGGGAGGCGAGACCTGGACCAGGCTGGCGCTGAACGCCAGCTCGGTCCGCTCGGCGGAGGCGCCCACGACCGTCACCGTGCCCAGGGCGCCTCGGAACAGCGTGTAGACCGGTCCGCGATCGCTGGGAACCAGGTCGGCGACGCGAAGCAGGAAGGTGCCAGGCTGCGCCCACTCCCGGCCGTACAGGCCCCACGACCCGCCCTCCGGCGGCTCGGCGGGAAGCGCGACCGGGTAGATGGCGTTCTCCTGCAGCCCACCCGGAATCACGCCGGAGAACTCGATGATCGGATCGGGCTCGCCGCTGGAGCCGGGGCTCGAGACGCGGGCGCCGAAGTGGATCAGGCAGGCGGCGTCGGGATGCGCGGACGGCTGGCCGCGCAGGGCGGCGTCCAGATCGCCGACGTACGTCCAGGCACCGTCGTCGTCACGGGCGACGGGCACGGCGGTGAGCGACGGACCTGAAGCGACGCCGCCCATCACCTCCATCGCTCCGGTCATGACGTAGCGCATCCCGTCGGGAAGGGTGCCGGTCTGCGCCCAGGCGTGGGAGAGGAGCCCCAAGGCGATCAGGACGGAGACGCGTGCCGAGCGGTGCACGAAGGACGCGATACGAGGGCCGAGCGACATGACGAACCTCCAGCGGTAGCGGCAGGGGCGCGCCCGGACGGGCCGGGCGCGCCGAGGGCGACGAACCTGTACTGGAAGTGTACGAACCGCGCGCCAGGAGGGGGGCGAAGGCGTCACGTCGCATTGGCGGCGCGCGTTGCTCCGTCGCGCCTACTCGTGCTCGATCCTGGCTCCCAGGAACCCGCCGTCGCCTTCGAGGCAGGTCACGACGCGGTACTCGTTCGCGGCGGCGTCGACCGTGACGGGCAGGCCGCCGCCGACGGCGGGTACTTCGGCGTAATCGCTGCCCGGCGCGACGACCTGCGAGACCGTGTCCGCCCGGGTATCGGTCCACGGCCGCACCTGGAGAAACGCTTCGGCTTGACCGGTTCCGAAGCCGCCGGGCTCGTTGCCGAGAATCGCAAAGAACTCGACGATCGTCGCGCCATCCGGCAGGTCGAGGCCCGTGCCGAAGCAGAACTGGCCGTCGCTGTTGCCGGCGCTCCCGAGCAGCTCCAGGCCGGCCTTGCCACGCGGTCCGCGCGTGAATTCGTACGACTCCCCGGGCGCCGACGTCGTGGGTACGTACGTCTCGGAAGGCACGACATCGTGCGGTCCGACGCGCACCGTGCCCGCCGTCTCCGCTGCGGTCGCGGCGTCGAGGCGCGCATCGTTCGCTGCGGCCAGATCCGCCAGCGAGCGGAAGTTGGCGTTCACCTCGTCCGCACGGATCACGTCGCCGGCCGAGAACACGGTGAGGTCGACCTGGGCCCAGGCGACGCCGGTCCACAGCGCGGCGGCGAGGAGGATCAGGGTCGCCACTGCGCGTCGGGTGGGACGAGGGCGCGACCGGTCGCAGCGGGGTCCGGGCGTCGCGTTCGGGGCTCGCTTCATCTGAGACTCCTT
>DATFJS010000405.1:0-2787 GCA_035269045.1 Longimicrobiales bacterium
CGAAGCGCGGGATCTCCGGCAGGTCGCCCGGGCCGTCCCTCCCGAAGCTCTTCCGGTTGTCGCTGTCGAAATTCCACTCGCCCCCGACGGGGTCACCGCCCTCCATCAGGACCCCGTCCCGCTTGCGCATGTGGCGGTAGAAGTCCTCCAGCAGGAACCGCTTCCGTCCGTCCGCCCACTCGCGGAAGTCTTCGAGGCGGCAGAGGAAGTGTTCGTCCTCGACCAGTTCGATGGCGGCGCCTCCGGACGGTTCCCGCTCGGCGGACAGCTCCTTCAGCAGGGTCCGGACGCGCCAGTCGCCGGGCAGCACGGCCACGATGCGCTCGGGGGCGAGACGGTCGAGATCCTCGATCAGGAACTCGCGGAACGACGTTGCCCGATCCTCGACCGCATCAGGTCGCAGCTCGTGGTAGTGCACCGTCCATCCCTCGTCCCGCCGCCGGTCCCGATAGTGACGCATGGCCGTCAGGAATGCGGCGATCCGTCGCTTGTGGGAGGGCACGTACTCGATCTCCTCCGTGGCCTCGGCCATCCAGATGGCGTCGTGCTCCGGGTCGAGCTCGAGCCGATCCGGGACCGCGTCGTCGAGCTGGTCGCCGAACACGAGCAGGAGCGTCCGCAGGCTCATCGGCCGGCCAGTGAGCGCGTGTCGACCTCCTTCACGAGCCCGACCCTCACCAGCCCCACGACCCCGGCCCTCCCTTGAACGGCCCCTTCACCCAGGAGGTCACCCAGCCCCCGTAGAACCCACCGGGTTGCGGCTCCACCTGCTCGCCTCCGACGGTCACTTCGTCGAAGGGCGCGGCGTAGAAGGCGACGTGGTCGCGGATCTCCTCGAAGCGGGGTGTCGGATTCGGGTAGCTCCAGCCGACGCGATCCAGCCGCGCACCATCGATATCGACAGTCCAGTACTTCGCCGCTCCCTTCCACTCGCACATCGACCCGCCGCCCGCTGCTTCCAGGTGCTCGGTGGCGAGGTCGGCCGGTGGGAGGTAGTAGGAGGGCGGGTGGCTGGTCTCGAGCACGCGGAGGGCCGCGGTGGTGTCGGCGAGGACCACGCCCCGGTGCACGATGCGGATGCGTCGGCCCTCTGGCTCGAGTGCCGGAGGACGGGGATAGCGCCAGACCGATTCCTCGTCGGGGCCGGTCGGCTCCGGACGCACGCCGAAGGGGAGTCGAGAAGTCATGGCCGTGGCTACTCCGGCCCGGGGTGCGGGATCCGACCGGGTCCCGCCGGCCGAACACTCCGGGGGCGCCATGTGTCGATTGACCGAGGGCGTGCGGGGCCGCACACTGCACGTCCACCACCGATCACCACTGGAGTGCCTGGATGAACGTCCCGTCCCGCAACGTCTTCGGCGTCTTCGCCCTCGCGAGCGTCGTCACCCTTCACGCACCGACCACGCTCGAGGCGCAGCAGCGTGCCCCGCTCGACCCCGGTCCGAACGCCGCCGCCTTCGAGGGCGTCGGCTACCGACTCGTGGGTCCGACTCGCGGTGGCCGCGCCACCGCCGTCGCCGGGCACCGTGCCCACCCCGAGACCTTCTACATGGGCGCGACCGGCGGTGGCGTCTGGAAGACCGACGACTGGGGCACCACCTGGCGCCCGATTTCCGACGGTTATTTCGCGACCGGCTCGATCGGCGCGATCACCGTGGCGCCCTCCGAGTCGGACGTGGTATGGGTCGGCACGGGCTCCGACGGACTGCGTTCGAACGTGATCGTCGGAAAGGGCGTGTACCGCTCGATCGACGCGGGTGAGACGTGGACGCACGTGGGCCTCGAGGACGCCGGTCAGATCGGCGCCGTCGTGGTCCACCCGGACGACCCGGACGTCGCCTGGGTGGCGGCGCAGGGCGATCCCTTCGGAAAGAACGACATGCGCGGCGTCTTCCACACGACCGACGGTGGCGCCACCTGGGATCACCAGCTGTTCCTATCGGACTCCGTGGGCGTGATCGACATGGAGATGCACCCGACCGATCCGAACGTTCTCTACGCCGGCGCGTGGCGGGGTGAGCGGAAGCCGTGGACGATCATCTCCGGGATGGAGGAAGACGCCCGCGAGGACGGGATCTGGCGGTCGCTCGACGGCGGGGAGACGTGGGAGTACAGCTACATCGGGCTGGAGAGCAACCTGATCGGGAAGATCGACTTCGCCGTGTCGCCGGCCGACCCGGATCGGGTCTATGCGCTGGTCGAGACGAAGGAGCCCGAAGAGGGTCTGTACCGTTCGGACGACCGCGGCGCGACCTGGCGTCTGGTGAGCGGCGGCTTCCAGCCGATCATGGACCGCCCCTTCTACTACACGAACGTCGACGCCGACCCGACCGACGCCGACAAGGTGTGGGCCAGCGCCACGCAGTTCTGGTACTCGGAGGACGGCGGTGAGACCTTCGAGCGGCGCAGCACGCCGCACGGGGACAACCACGACCTGTGGATCAACCCGGACGACCCGACGATCATGGTCCAGTCGAACGACGGCGGGACCAACGTGACGCGGGACGGCGGTCGCACCTGGTCGACCCAGAGCAATCAGCCGACGGCCGAGCTGTACTCGGCGGACATCGACGACCGCTACCCCTACTGGATCTATTCCGGCCAGCAGGACAACAGCACACTGCGCGTCCCGTCGGGCCCGGCGCCGGGTGTGGACGCCGGTGATCTCGAGGCGGTCGGTGGCTGCGAGACCGGCCCGGTCGTACCGAAGCCGGGCAGCGATGGCATGATCGTGTACGCCAACTGCAAGGGCCGCTTCGGCACGTGGTCCGGAAGGACCGGTCAGGA
>DATFJS010000406.1:0-2929 GCA_035269045.1 Longimicrobiales bacterium
GGCACGCAGTTCGCGGTCGCGGTCTTCCTGGAGCAGCTCGAGGCGTCGCCGTTCTTCGAGCAGGTGGACGTCGTGGAGATCGGTGCCCAGGACGTCGGTGCGGGGCAGGACGCCCAGCGCGTCCAGGCCTACTCGCTCAGCGCCGTCTACGTACAGCCGCCCTTCGAGATGCTCGAGTCGGTGCCGCTGTTCGACGGCGAGATGCCGGCGACAGTCGGGAGCACGACATCCGCGCGGGCCGACCGTGACGTGACGGCTTCAGCCGCCGGAGGTGTGTGATGGCGCTGCTTCCGCAGGAACCCAAGCAGCAGCGTGCCCTGGTGGTCATCGTTCTGGCGATCGCGGCGGGGGCCCTGTTCTGGAACTACTGGCAGGTGCCGAAGGACGAGGAAGTCGCGACGCTAACCGACCGTATCGAGTCGCTCGAGGCACAGAACCAGGCGGCACGGATCGCGGCGGCGCGTGGCATAGAGGGTCTCGAGGAGAACCTCGCCACCTTCGAGCGCCACATCGCACGGCTGGAGGAACTGGTCCCCAGGGCCCAGCAGCTTCCCTCGCTGATCGTCGACATCAATACCGTCGCCGAGCGACTCGACATCTCGCCGCTATCCTTCGTGCCCAACCCGGCGGAAACCGGAGAGTCCTACACACGCCGGACCTTCGAGTACACATGGGTGGGTGAGTATCACGCGATCGGGCAGTTCCTCGCGTCGATCGCCTCGCTGGAGCGGATCATCACCCCGACCCAGCTTCAGCTGAGTGAGTACGACGCCCCGGCGGAGTACCCGGATCTGGAATCGCCGGTGCTCGCGGAGTTCACCATCGAGACGTACGTCCTGCCCTCACCGGGCCAGACGATGCCGGCCGATTCGACGATCGTGGAGGGGGGATGATGACGCGTGCACTGCTCATCGCAGGGTGCCTCACGGCCTGCCTGCCCGCACTCGCCACCGGCCAGAATACCGCCGCCGCGAGTCAGGGACAGCAGGCCGGGCAGGCAACTGCACCTGCAGATACGGCCGTGGTCGAGCTCGTGCTCCGGCGAGAGGTCTTCACCTACCCCACCTTCGTTCGGCAGAACCCCTTCGTTCCGCTCACGTCGACCGAGGCAGGGCCCCGGTTCGACCAGATGCGGCTCACGGGGACCCTGGTGGACGAGAGTGATCCGACGCGCAGTCTGGCGGTGATCGCCGCGGTCGGCTTCGGGTCGCAGACCGGGGGCGATGGCAGTGGGATCGGCCTGGTCGAGAGACTCCGGATCGGCGATCGGTGGGGGAATGTTCGAATCGTCGGTATCGAGCCAGCGAGGGTCATCGTGGATGTAAACAACTTCGGGATCGTGGAGCGCCGTGAAATGCGTCTCCAATCGAGGAGCCAAGGAGGCTCATGATGTCGTCCATTCTAGCTCTCTGGACCAGTGTCGCCGTGGCCTTCGGAGGCCCCGTCAAGGAAGTGCGGATCGCTCCCGGGGCGAACACTACCGAGGTGGCGGTGGCCGTCGACGGTGTCGTGGGGGTCCGCGAGTTCACGATGGAGGCACCACACCGGCTCTTCGTCGACCTGGTCGGGGCCCGCAACGCGATCGACGGCGAGATGTTCGCGATCGATCGCGGCGGCGTGGTCTCGCTGACCGCGACGCAGTATTCGGACGATGTCGTGAGGCTCGTTCTGGAACTCGAGGACGAGGTCGCCTACGAGGTCTTCTCGGAGGACGGTCGCGTCCTGATCGCGCTCGAGAACCCGGGCGCTTCGTTCGCTCCGTGGTCCTCCGGTGAGCGGATGGTCGCGGCCCCGGCGGGCGCCGATGTGCCCGCTGCGACCCAGCAGATGGCCTCGCAGGAGGCGGACCGGATGAACATCGAGTTCGTGAACACCCCGATCGAGGACGTCATCTTCACCTTCTCGGAGTTCTCCGGTCGGTCGATCATTCTCGGGACGGGTGTCGACGCGCAGATCAGCGCGAAGATCGACAACCAGCCGTGGGATCAGGCCCTTGAGGCGATCCTTCGTGCGAACGGGTATGTGGCGCAGGAGGGACAGTCGGGAATCATCCGGGTCGTGGAGGGGCAGAGCCTGCAGCAGCAGGAGGCCTTCGAGCCGATGGTCACCCGAACGTACCTGCTCAACTACGCGACCGCTGAGGAAGTGGCGGAGGCGCTGCAGAGCATCGTCCAGCCACAGCAGGGAGCTGGTGGTGGAGGGGGTGGCGGTGGTGGTGGCCAAGGAGCTCGCGGGAGCGCCGAGGCGGTGGCCGGCAGCAACTCCGTCGTAGTGACCGCGATCCCGCGCATGCACGACCAGGTCGCGCAGGCTCTGGTGTCGCTTGATCGTCGATTCCCGTCGGTCAACATCCAGGCGAAGATCATCTTCGTGAACCGCACGGATCTGAACGAGCTCGGCATCACCTACGACCTCAAGGATTCGCGTGGGAACCAGCTCAACCTCATCGCGCCGGGTGCCGTCGATGCGAACGGCGACGGCGTGATCGACCTCGAATCCGAGTCTGTGGAGCAGGGGACGAACGTGGTCTCGCTCGGCGGAAACTCGATCGCTGCACTTGGCAACGCGAACAGCCGGCTTCCAAACCCCTCGATCCAGCTTCTCAGCTCGCTCATCATTGGGCGACACACGCTGATCAACTTCATCGAGGCGCTCGAGCAGTCGAACCTGAGCGACATCCAGGCGGAGCCATACCAGACGGTTCTGAACAATCAGCAGGCCCGCATCCAAGTCGGTGAGCGGACGCCGCTTCGAGTCCTCGACGCCGGAGCGCTCGGCGGAGCGGGCGGCGGTGCGGCGACCCCACAGGCGACGGTCGACTTCCAGGAGACGGGAATCATTCTGGAGGCGACGCCGACCGTGACGAACAACGGCGAGATCATTCTGCAGCTGAGCGCCGAGCGCTCGGCGCCTCAGGTCGCAGAGTCGG
>DATFJS010000407.1:0-4482 GCA_035269045.1 Longimicrobiales bacterium
TGCCCGAGGTCGGGGTGTCGAGACAGCCGATCATGTTCATGAACGTCGACTTTCCGCTTCCCGACGGGCCCATGATGGCGACGAACTCACCCGGCTCGATCGTCAGATCGACGGCGCGGACGGCATGCACGGTTTCCGCACCGAGCACGTAATCCTTGGTGAGCGACTGGGTTCTGATCACATCTTCGGGCACGGTATTCTCCGAGCGTTGACGACGGGCCATCGGGAACGTGGGCGACCCTCTACCCCTGCCGGGTAGATGGGGTTGCGGACGCGTTCGTTAAATGCGTTCGCGTTCAGCGCCCGTCGTCGTCCCGGTCGCGGCGATCGTTCTCCGCGAGAATCGAGTCGTACGCGAGTTGCGCCTGCGGGTCGAGCAGGGCGCGGATGAGCGCGCGGGCGGAATCGGTGAGAGCCCGCTGACGGGGCTCCTCGTACTCACGGATCTCCCTGCGAACGGCGCGATACTCGTCGCTGAGCGAATCCCTTCGTGCCTCCAGGGCGAGGACGGTGGAATCGTTTCCGATGGCCCTCCATGCCTCCCGGTACCAGGGCACGATCTCCGACTGGATGATCCGCGCCTGCTCCTCCGTCGCGCCGGCACGCTCGTACATCCGGACGTTGCGATCGTCCTGCGTGCTCTCGTCCGTCGACGCCTCGTCGCTCGACTCGGGCACGGCCACCGGGCCGTCGGACGGCCCCGGACCGGGCCGAGAAATGGCGGCACCCACGAGCCCGCCCGCCGCGAACACCACGACGAGGACGACGGCGCTCAGAAACTGCACGCGGGCGCGATGGTCCATCGTCAGAAGTTCTCCGCGATGGCGGCCGCGCTGATGGACGGTGTCAGTTCACCCTCGAGGTCGTCCTCGGGAGCCGCGGGCACCTCCAGGACGTCCACGAGCCGATCGGGGACGGTGGGCTCGGGGGCCTCCATGAGCGTGACGCCGGCGAGTGCGGCGGCGACCGCCGCGACGGGCAGGACCGCGCGGGCCCAACCCGACAGGGCGTCCGAAATCGTGACCGCGACCACGTCGCGGCGCCGCGCCAGCTCGGCCGACGCGCGCTGCATCACGGCACGATGGAAACGAGCCCAGTAGAGCCCGTCCCCCGCACCGGGATCGATCGCCTCGAGTTCGGTCAGTCGTGTATCGACCGAGTATTCGGCGTTGTCCTGTCGATCAGCCATCGGCTGCACCCCTCCTTGGGGCATTCGAGTCCGGCCCACGTGTCGGCGCGAGCCTCTTCCTCAGAGCCTTTCGCGCGAAATGCAGATGCGACCTCACCGTTCCGGACGGCATGTCGAGTCGCTCCGCGATCTCGCGATGTTTCCAGCCCTCGTAGTCGTGGAGCAGCACGATCTCGCGCTGCACCTCCGACAGCTCCGCAAGCGCGGCCTCCAGATCCTCTCGAAGACGTGTCCTCGAGAGTGTCTGGTCCGGCCGGGGCTCCGACCCCGCCGTGCCGACGGGAATCTCGCTGGTGGTCCGAAGCCCCTCCCTGCGCAGCAGGTTGCGCGACCGGTTCCGCACGATGGTCATGAGCCACCCGGCGAAGCGGTCGGGGTCCCTGCACTCCTCGATCCGTTCGAGCGCAACGAGGAGAGATTCCTGCGCCGCATCCTCGGCGTCCTCATGCTTCCCGGTCACCGAGAGCGCGACGGCATATGCCGAGCGCATGTATCGACTCACCAGAAGCCCGAAAGCGTCTTCGTCACCGCGCTGAGCACGGCGAACCAGTTCGCCATCGCTTCGGGGTGAGTCTGTCATGTAGACACCGGGAGGCCGGGGGGTGTTGAGTGCATCTCACTCGATTCAACAGTACCCCGCTCCGGCGGCGAGTTCTACCGCCCGGACGGTCGCCCCCCATATGCGAACGGGCCCCATCCGCCATGGATGGAGCCCGCAGGTGGCGCTGTCGTCCCGTCGTGGCGCGCGGTCCCGTCGGGCGGGACTCAGGCCACCTCCTTCCAGCGGCCGAAGGGGAGCGTCGGAGCCGGCTCGCGGCGTCGCCCGTAGACGAAGGCGGAGATCCTGGGTGGCGGAGGGCCGTCATCCGCACCGCGAATCACGATGCCCGGCAGTTCCCCGTTTTCTTCCGGGTGTCGGGCCCGGGTGTGTACACCGTATCTCCCCATCCTTCCTCTCCCCTGCGATATGCGTTGCGAACGGACAGGCGCCGTCGCATCCGTACATGAGTGCAGAGGTCGTGCCATGCCGGACCGGGGGCCGACCGGGGGCAGCGCCGGACATGGTCTATGAACGCCAAACCATTGGCGCGCAGTTATTTACGACACCCGGCCAGGGCAGCCGTCGGATCACGTACGTGCTTCGAATCCCGAACCCCGAGCGGGCGGGCGGACCGACCGTGTCATTTGAACACGGCACGACCGTGTCACTTCGACACAACCGGTCCGGTATCCCGCCGCCTTCAGGCCGGCCTGGTGTGGTGTCTCTGAAGTCTGATAGCTACCGAGGGGGTGCAGGCGCCGTCCCGACGAGGCGGAACGACGCGGCGTAGCCGTGGCTACGGCAAGGAGTTCCAACGACGAGCGCCCCGCCTCGGGGCGCGCTCGGGGCGGATGCATGCGCCGCCGAATAGCAGCAGCACTTCAGAGACACCACACTAACTCCCGCCGCGCCGCCCTCCCGCACGGGTCGTGTCCTCGAAGAACGGTCGTTGTTCCCGGTCCGGCCGGTAGGGGCGAGCCGTGCGGAACGCCTCGCGGAGTCGATACTCCGTGAGGTCCTGCAGGCGCTGGCCCACGGCGAGCGCCTCGAGCTCGGTGCCCTCACCGGACCGGAAGACGAGCTGGATGAGATGGGCGGGTGAACGCCCCCGACCGACGCGAGCGCGGCCCTCCGCCCTCACCTTCCACGCCTCGCCCTCGACCTCCAGGACGCGGTCGTCGACCTCGATCTCCGGCGGCTCGTCCGCCCCGGGCATGCCGTCGCGGACGTTTCGCGGCCGCACGGAGTCCTCCACCCTCGCCGGACGGGGCCGGCGACTCGAGGAGGAAGATTCGTCGTTCATCGGCCGTGGACCCGGATGGGGAGGTGCGAGGAGATGGGCGACGCTCTATCCTACCATCATGGGACGATACGATCACATTTCGGACAAGCGCCTGTGCGCGGAAGTCGCGCGCTACGGTCGCCTGCTTCAGCGCATGGAAGAGCGCGGAGAGGTGCTCGACCGGACGGCCGACATCCTCACGGTTCTGGGAGAACTCCGTCAGATGGTCTTCGCATGGGAGATGAGCTGCACCTACGGCGACGATCTCGACCCCGACGAGGCCTCGACGGCATGAGGGATTCGGGAAGCCCCGCCCAGCGGGAGTACGCCCAGCTGCTGCGCGCCAACGATCGGGTCCGCCGGCAGCTGCAGGACATCCTCGAGGATCTGACGACGCCGGACGTCCAGAGCCTCCTGCGCGACATCCGACGACGAACCGGAAACTCCCCCCAGGAGGGCATGGCGGACGTGGTTTCGGCCGTCGAGGAGGCGCTCCGGTCCCTGCAGTTCATCGAATCCGAGGCCAATTCGGCACTCAGCGGCGGGGACGCGGCGCCCGCCCTGCTGGATGGGATCGACAACCTCCCCGCCCGACTGGGACGATTCCTCGCCGAACGACGTCAGCTCCCGGGCTTTTCCTGGGAGGTCGACCAGGACGAGGTGCGCGGCTGGGTCGTGAAGTGGCGCGAGTACACGGACGACGGCCGGATCCGGGGATACGGGCAGTTCTACGAGCGGCCCTACGCCTGGATCGACGACTGACGTCCGGGCAGCGACGCGCGCAGGACCTCGACCGTATCCTCCCCGTAGAACATCCCGATCCACTTCGCCTGGATCTCCGTGACTCTCCGCACCGCCCACACGAGGTGAACGTAGTTCGGCTCGCGCGGCACGGTCAGCAGTTCCATGCCGGCCTCGTGCGGCAGGCGGTCGCCCTTCCGGTTGTTACACCGCGAACAGGCGGTGACGACGTTCTGCCAGGTGTTCTCCCCCCCTCGGGACGTCGGGATGATGTGATCCCGAGTGAGGAACACCCGCCCGCGCAGATTCCGGCGATGGGTGCCGCAGTACATGCAGCAGTAGTCGTCCCGGGCGAAGAGGAAGGTGTTCGTGACCTGACGACGATACTTCCGGGGAACCCGCACGTACCGGACGAGCCGGATCACGGCGGGGGCGGGCACGGTGACCTCCTGCGAGCGGAACTCCCGCTCGTTGTCCACCTCCAGGATCTCCGCCTTTCCGTCGAGCACGAGTCGGATCGCCCGTCTCGGGGAGACGAGCGTCAGGGGCTCGAACGAGGCGTTCAGGGCGAGGCAGCCCACGATACTCCTCCGATCCAGAATCTACGCATGCCTCCGGCAGCGTATTGAGCTGACGGCGCCTCCGCAAGCCCCGATACCGGGTGGTGACACGACATGCAGGGGGGGTGGCCGTTCCGGACCCCGCATACGGTGCCAAGCGAGCGGCGAC
>DATFJS010000408.1:0-4886 GCA_035269045.1 Longimicrobiales bacterium
CGCGCTGCAGAGGATGGAGAGCGGCGACGAGGAGCGCTGGCTCCTGGTGAAGATCGACGATGAAGAGGCCGACGCACGACGGAATCCCGTCAGCACCGAGCCCGAATCGGTGCTCAGCGACCGCACCGTGGAGGATGTCGCCGACCAGGAAGGAGACGGCGACCAATGAACCCCATCCCGGCCGACCCGTCGGACGAGGCCCGGGAGCGATCCGGGAGGGCCTCGTGAGCGACGAGACACGGACCGTCGACGGGCACGAGATCGAGTTCTCGAACCTCGACAAGGTCCTCTTTCCAGACGCCGGCATCACCAAGGGCGACGTCGTCGACTACTACGAACGCATCGCCGACGTCATGCTCCCCCACATGGAGGACCGGATCGTCTCGATGCACCGCTGGCCCGACGGGATCGACGGGGGCGACTTCTACCAGAAGGACGTCCCCGACCACTTCCCGGACTGGATCCGCTCGGTGGAGGTGGACAAGGAGGACGGCACCCTTCGCCAGGTGGTGGTGGACGACCGGGCGACCCTCGTCTACCTCGCTCAGCAGGCCTGCCTCACGCCCCACGTCTGGCTCTCCCGGACCGACGCCCGCAGGAAGCCGGACCGGATGATTTTCGACTTCGATCCGTCGGACGACTGGGAGGAGGCCTTCGACGAGGTCCGCTGCGCCGCCCGCCGCCTCCGCTCGCTCCTGGAGGACGAGCTCGAGCTGAAGTCCTTCGTCATGACCTCCGGGTCCCGGGGACTGCACATCCACGTTCCGCTCGTGCCCGAGGACGACTTCGACGCCGTCCGTGCCTTCGCCGGAGAGGTGGCCCGGGTGCTCGAGGACCGCCACCCCGACCGCCTCACCACCGCTCAGCGGAAGGACAAGCGTGGCGACAGGGTCTTCATCGACATCCTCCGGAACGCGTATGCGCAGACCGCCGTGGCACCCTACTCGATCCGGGCCCGGCCGGGCGCACCGGTGGCGACCCCTCTGGAGTGGGACGAGCTCTCCCGCTCCGGGATGAGCCCCCGGGCCTACACTCTGAAGAACCTCTTCCGACGACTGGGGCGGAAGGACGATCCGTGGTCCGGGATGGATCGCCACCGAAGGAGCCTCACGGGTCCGCGGGACACCCTGGGCGGGCTCGCATGAAGCTCCTCCCCGACGACTGGCTCCTCCCCCGCCGGGACGACGAGCCCTCGTGCCCCCGTTGCGACGGCACCATCCGCCGCTCCGAGGTGGGAGGCCTCCCCACCCATGCCTGCGACACTCACCAGACGCGCCCTGCAGGAGACGGCTGAGCGGTGCCCGGGATCGCGGCGCGGGGTCGCATGCGCTTACCCGTTGCCGTCGCCCCCCCGGTCCCCCCAGACTCCGTGCGACCTCTCCCCCTCCCCCCCTCGGCATGACCGGACTCCTCTCGCTCCTCGACGACGTGGTCGCCCTCGCGCGGATCGCGTCCACCCAGATCGACGACGTGGCGGCGCAGGCCGCCAAGGCGGGCTCCAAGGCCGCCGGCGTGGTGATCGACGACGGGGCGGTGACGCCGAAGTACGTGCAGGGTCTTCCGGCGGCCCGCGAGCTCCCGATCGTCCTGCGGATCGCCCGCGGGTCGCTCTTCAACAAGGTCGTGATCCTTCTGCCGGCCGCTCTCCTCCTGAGCGCGTTCGCGCCGTGGGCGGTCTCGCCGCTGCTCATGCTCGGGGGCGCTTTCCTCTGCTTCGAGGGAGCCGAGAAGGTCTGGCACAAGCTTGTCCACGGGGCCGAGGAGAAGAAGAAGCAGACGGCGAAGCCGCTCGACGCCGCCCACCTGGAGGAGAAGCGGGTGAAGGGCGCGATCAAGACCGACTTCATCCTCTCGGCCGAGATCATGGCGATCTCCCTGGCCGCCATCGAGACGGACACGCTCTGGATCGAGGGGGTCGTGCTGCTCGTGGTCGCGATCGGGATCACGGCCGTCGTCTACGGTGGCGTGGCTCTCATCGTGAAGGCCGACGACATCGGGCTGCGACTGGCCCAGACCGAGGGTCTGCCGGCCGTGCGGAGCGTCGGCCGCGGCATCGTGAAGGCGATGCCGACCGTCCTGGTGATGATCGCGATCGTCGGCACCGTAGCGATGCTCTGGGTCGGGGGCTCGATCATCCTGCACGGCCTGGAGGAACTCGGCTTCGGCGGGCCCGCCCACTGGATCCACGACGTGGCGGTCGCCGCAGCCGCGCGGGTCCCCCCCGCGCCGGGCTTCACAGAGTGGGCGGTGACGGCCGGTATCGACGGGGTCTTCGGACTGGCGTTCGGACTCCTTCTGATCCCGATCGTCACGAAGGGGATCCTGCCGCTCTTCGGGAAGGAGCCGCACGGCTGACGACACCGTCGCGCCGGCGGTGACACCCGGAGCGCGTGGGCCGCCCCGGACCCCACTCCCGCCCTCGCTCGCGCTGCCCCCGTGCCACAACGACGACGGCCCCGCCTCCCACCAGGGGGAGACGGGGCCGCGTTCGTTTCGGGAGAGCGCGACGATCGGGCGGGTGCGACGGCTCGAGCCGCCCCACCCTCACCCGTGCCGCATCACTTCACGTGCAGCATGTCCCGGTACGTCGGGATCGGCCACAGATCATCCGGCACCACCTTTTCGAGCCGGTCGGCGACGGCCCTGACCTTGGCCATCGCGGGGATGATGTTGGCGCGCATGTGCTCCGCCTTCTCCTCGACCTCGTCTCCGCCGAGTTCGGCGTTCTGCTCGACCAGCTCGTCCGTCGCGGTCCGAAGCTCGTCCACCATCGCGGCCACCCGCTCGATCGTCTTCGTGACGCCCTTCACCTTCACCCCGACGTCCTCGGCGCGCTCGGCGGCCTGGAGCAGCTCGGAGAGATACCGCACCGCGGCGGGCAGGAGCATCGTCTCCGCCATGTCGGCGGCCGTCTCGCCCTCGATGTTGATCGTGTAGAAGTACTGCTCGGTGAAGATCTCGTGGCGGGACTCGAGCTCCCGCTTCGTGAGCACGCCGTACTTCCCGAACGTCTCGGCGTTCTTCTCGGAGACCAGGTGCGGAAGCGCGTCCATCGTCGAGCGGAGGTTCAGCAGTCCCCGCTCCTCGGCCTCCTCGACCCACTCGTCCGAGTAGCCGTCCCCGTTGAAGATGACGCGCTTGAACTTCTTCACCTCGTCGGCGAGCACGTCGCGGATCGCGACCTCGCGTCCCTTGCCCGCCTCCATCGCATCCTCGACCGCGGACGTCATCTCGTCGACCGACTCGGCGACGATCGTGTTCAGCACGGTCGCGGGGAAGGAGATGCTCTGGGACGACCCGAGCGCGCGGAACTCGAACTTGTTGCCCGTGAAGGCGAACGGCGACGTACGGTTGCGGTCGCCGGCGTGCCGCGGAAGCTGCGGCAGCGTGTCGACGCCGAGTCCGAGAATTCCGCTCGCGCGCGACTCGGTCGCCTCGCCCGCGTGCTCGATCTGCTCGTACACGTCGGTCAGCTGATCGCCGAGGAACACCGAGATGATCGACGGCGGAGCCTCGTTGGCACCGAGGCGGTGGTCGTTGCCCGCGTGAGCGATCGACGCGCGGAGCAGGTCCTGGTGACGCTCCACGGCGCGCAGGACCGCCGAGCAGAAGAAGAGGAACTGGACGTTCTCGTGGGGCGTCTCGCCCGGCTCGAGCAGATTTCCGTACTCGGAGGCGAAGGACCAGTTGAGGTGCTTGCCCGATCCGTTCACGCCGGCGAACGGCTTCTCGTGGAGCAGGCAGGACAGGCCGTACCGCCGCGCCACCCGGCGCAGCGTGTTCATCGTGAGCTGCTGATGGTCGGCCGCCGTGTTGGCGTCCTCGAAGATCGGCGCCATCTCGTACTGGCCGGGCGCGACCTCGTTGTGACGGGTCGTGACGGGAACCCCGAGACGGTAGAGCTCCCGCTCCACCTCGTTGAGAAGGTCGAGGACCCGCTCCGGGATCGACCCGAAGTAGTGATCGTCCATCTCCTGACCGCGGGGCGGCTTCGCGCCGAACAGCGTACGCCCGGAGTTGATCAGGTCGGGACGGCGGTAGGCGAACTCCTCGTCGACGAGGAAGAACTCCTGCTCCGCGCCGCACGTCGCCTGCACCCGCTGTGCGTCGACACCGAAGAGCTTCAGCGCGCGACGCGTCTGCTCGTCGAGCGCCTGGATCGAACGCAGCAGCGGCGTCTTCTGGTCGAGCGCCTCACCGGTCCACGACGCGAAGGCCGTCGGGATCGCGAGGTACGCTCCACCGGGGCCCTCGAGGATGAAGGCGGGGGACGTCGGATCCCACGCCGTGTAGCCTCGCGCCTCGAAGGTGGCGCGCAGTCCACCCGACGGGAACGACGACGCGTCGGGTTCACCCTGAACCAGCTCGGAGGCGTTGAACTGCGTGATCGCGCGTCCATCGCCCGTCGGGGCGATGAAGGAGTCGTGCTTCTCCGCGGTCGCGCCGGTGAGCGGCTGGAACCAGTGCGTGTAGTGCGTCGCACCCTTCTCGATCGCCCAGTCACGCATCGCGATGGCGACGGCCTCGGCGATGCCCGCGTCGAGCGGCTTGCCGTCCTCGATTGTGGTCATCAGGGCCTTGAACGCCGCCTTCGGGAGGCGGGCGCGCATCTCGGCCAGGTTGAAGACGTTCTCGCCGAACATCTGCTCGATCGGCTTCGACTTGGGCGCGCCTGGGGTGCCGTTGCGGGCGGGGGACGGCTTCACCGCCGCGAGGGCGTCGAAGCGGGTCGAGGTGGATCGAGACATCGCGTCTACTCCGTGGGGTTCGCGTTGTGCGGGATGGACGAATCGGTCATCGGACGCATGAACCTCTCCCCGGAGCAGGGTCGGTTCAACCGCAATTGTCGACATGGAGCATAAGCAAGCCTAGCTTAGTGATCCTTA
>DATFJS010000409.1:0-5054 GCA_035269045.1 Longimicrobiales bacterium
CAACCGGGTTCGCCGAGGCGTGGGCCACCGGTGAAGCGACCCTGCTGCGAGGGTGGTTCGCCGAGAGCGTTCGTCTCACGCTCGACGATCGGACCCGCACCGGCGTCCGGCCGGATCAGACGGTAGCGGCGCTTACGTCGCTGCTCGAGCGATTCGAGGGTCCCGTCCCCACGGTCGTGAGAGCGGAATCCCTGGGACCGGACGGGGAGTTCGGGTTCGCGGAACTCCGCTGGGACGCCCGCTTCCGAGACAGCGGGACGCCCCGCCTGCATACATTTCTGCTGACCTTCGAGCGCATCGGGGACACCCTCCGGATCTCCGATCTGCGCATCGTCGCCTGACCTCCGAATCCCGCATCACCATGACGCTGACGCTGCACAATTCGATGTCCCGCTCCGACGAGGCGTTCCATCCTTCCGAGGGGGACGAGGTCCGCGTATACGCCTGCGGTCCCACGATCTATGCACACGCGCACATCGGGAATTTCCGCAGCTTCGCGGTCTACGACCTGTTCCACCGGTGTCTCGCGTGGAAGGGCTGGACGCCGAAGTTCGTGCTGAACCTCACGGACGTCGACGACAAGACGATCCGGGGTGCCCGCGAGGCCGGAGTCGGCCTGCGTGAGTTCACCGAACCCTTCGAGACGGCCTTCCGCTCCGATCTGGAGACGCTCGGGTTTCGGCCCTTCACCGCCATGCCCCGGGCGACGGAGCATGTGGACGAGATGATCGCCTGGATCGAGCGCCTGGAGGCGAACGGCCTCGCGTATCCCGCCGATGACGGATCGGTGTACTTCCGCATCTCCGCCTTCGACGCGTACGGTGCGCTCTCCGGAAACCGAGCCGACGGCGAGACGGGGCGGTCCCGCATCGATGCGGACGAGTACGAGAAGGACGACATCCGCGACTTCGTGCTCTGGAAGGCGGCGAAGGAGGAGGACCGCGCGGTGGGCGCGGTATGGGACTCGCCGTGGGGCGAGGGCCGGCCCGGCTGGCACCTCGAGTGCTCGGTGCTCTCGTGCACCGAACTCGGCGAAACGCTCGACGTCCACCTCGGCGGAGAGGACCTCCTCTTCCCGCACCACGAGAACGAGATCGCGCAGTCCGAGGGGGCGACCGGCCGCACCTTCTCGCGCTTCTGGCTCCACACGAAGCACCTCCGGGTCGAAGGTCGGAAGATGGCGAAGTCGCTCGGCAACACCTACACCATCGAGGACCTGCTCGAGAAGGGCTACCGGCCGTCCTCGATCCGTCATCTCCTGCTGTCGGCGCACTACCGGAAGGAGCTGAACTTCACCTTCGACGGACTCGAGGCCTCGGCTCGCGCGGTGCAGCGACTGCTCGGACTCGATCGCAGGCTGGAGGAACTCGACACGCAGGAGGGTGCGACCGACGCCGGGTTGGACACGCTCGCCGAGACCGCGCTCGCCGACTTCGAGGCGGCGCTGGACGACGACCTGAATTCGTCGGAGGCACTGTCCGCGCTGTTCGTATTCCTGAGCGGTGTGAACGGTGCGCTGGACGAGGTCGGTGGCGGACCGGTGAGCCCTTCGGCGCGGCAAGCTGCGCAGAACGCGCTCCACCGGATGGACGAGATCTTCGGGCTGCTGCCGCTGGCCAGGGCCGAGACGACGGCCGGGGACGATCTGGCCGACTGGGTCGAGTCGAAGCTGGCCGAGCGGAAGGCGGCCCGGGAGGCGAAGGAGTGGGCCCGGGCCGACGCCATCCGCGACGAGATCACGGACCGGGGCATCATCCTGGAAGACACGCCGCAGGGCACTCGCTGGAGCGTCGGCGGCTGACATTCCCGCCGCGATCACTATCTTCCGGGCACGCCGACGTAGCTCAGCTGGCCAGAGCAGCCGCCTTGTAAGCGGCAGGTCGTGGGTTCGAATCCCACCGTCGGCTCTCCTCGAATTCCGGAGTCCGCCATGCGACGCTCGATCCTCGCCCTCCTTCTCGCGCCGCTCGGTCTCATGATCGTCCTCCCGGGGCCGGTCTCCGGGCAGTACGCCAGCCTCGTCGCGCAGGACGGCACGATCGACCTGAACCGCTACTACACGGCGGACGAGACCAACCGGATGCTGGTCGAGTGGGCGGAGCTCTTTCCGGAGCTGACCCACGTCGAACAGATCGGTACCAGTCTGCTCGGTGCTCCGCTGATGGTCATCACCATCACGAACGAGGCCACGGGTCCGGCCCACGAGAAGCCGGCGCTGTATGTCGATGGCGGACTGCATGCCGCGGAGCTCACAGGCTCGTCCGTGGCGACGCACGTGATCGCGCACCTGCTCTCGGCCTACGGAAGCGAACCTCAGGTCACGCGCCTGCTCGACACCCGCGCCGTCTACGTCCGACCCAAGTTCAACCCGGACGGGTCCGACCTGGTGCTCCGGACCGACCAGGCGCTCCGAAGTTCGGTCAACCCGGTCGACCAGGACGGTGACGGCGTGGCGGACGAGGACCCGGCCGACGACCTCGACGGCGACGGCTGGCTGACGCGCATGCGCTGGGCAGACCCGGAGGGCGACTGGTACGCCGACCCGGCCGACCCGCGGATCATGCGGCGTGTTTCAGCTGAAACGCCCGCCGAGGTGACGCGGTACTCGATGGACAGCGAGGGGGTCGACGACGACGGGGACGGCCGCCGCAACGAGGACGGCATCGGCGGGCTCGACCTGAACCGCAACTTCCCGCGCAACTGGGAGCCGCAGCACCTGCAGCCCGGCGCGGGTGACTTCCCGCTGTCCGAGCCGGAGACGTACGCGGCGGTCCGCTTCATCCACGACCACCCGAACATCACGGGGATCGTGCATGGCCACACGTCCGGCGGATTCGTCTACCGACTGCCGTCGGCGTCCGCACCGAGCCTCTTCCCGCAGGACGACCTCGAACTCATCGTCCATCTGGGCGAGGAGTACACGCGGAGCACGGGCCGCCCGGTCCGCCCCTCCGCCACGCACCCGACGGAGCACCGCTACGGGACGCTCATCAGCTGGGGGTTCTGGGATCAGGGCGTGATCGGCTGGGTGCCGGAATATTCGCCCGGTCCCGAGATGTGGGTCACCGACTACGACGGGGACGGCGAGATCTCCGAGCTCGAGGAGATGCGCTACAACGACGAAGTGCTCGGCGGCCGGTACTTCAGCGACTGGACGCCGATAGACCACCCGGAGCTGGGCGCGGTGGAGGTCGGCGGCTGGCACACGAAATTCTGGGGCCAGAACCCGCCCGCGGAGCATCTCGCGGAGGAGACGACGCCCCAGCTGCCCTGGATCCTGTACCTCGCCCAGCAGTCCCCGATGGTGGAGCTGACGGCGGTCGAGGTCGAGCCGGGGGAGGGAGGCGACGTCGTCGTGCGGGCGACCGTACGCAACGAGGGATTCCTGCCCACGAGCCTCACGGGGCGCGGGGCGACCGGTGACGAGCGGAGCGACGGGTCGGTCGCCGATCGCGTCGTGCGCCCCGTGTTCGTGTCGATCGATCTCGACGGCACGGAGCTGGTGGACGGGGAGCCACGCGTGGACGTCGGGCACCTCGCGGGCGCGGGCCCGTCCATCACGGACGTCGGCCCGCGTGAGCGCACGGTCACATGGACGGTACGCGCGATGCCGGGCGCAGGCGGCCCCCGGGTCCGCGTCACCGCCTCCTCCGACAAGGGCGGAACGGACCGCAGCGACTGGATTCCGGCCCGCTGATCTTCCGCTGCGGGGCGGCCCCCCGGGCGTTCGGGCGGGCCTCCCTCCGGGCGCCGATTCCCGAGTCCGGAGACGGTCCCGCGGGCATCCGGGGGGAGGGGTTGATGACCCTCGGACTGACACTTACCTTTTGTGGCTCCTTCCGAGAAGCCACCTCGCGGTCATGAGGGGGCTTCGTCGTTTGTCCCGTTCGCGGGCGGACTCCGGGGCGGAGCGATGGCACGCTCTCGGTAGCGGATTCGGTGAGAGTGCCGTTTGGGGTGGGATACCGAAGTGGCCAAACGGGGCAGACTGTAAATCTGCTGGCTTATGCCTTCGAAGGTTCGAATCCTTCTCCCACCATACGCGGAGCCGGCTAGCCATGGCTTCGTGAACAATGCGGGAGTAGCTCAGTTGGCTAGAGCATCAGCCTTCCAAGCTGAGGGTCGCGGGTTCGAGTCCCGTCTCCCGCTTGGGTCGGCAGGAACGACCCGGCGACAAGAAGCGCTCCGATAGCTCAGCGGTAGAGCGCGTCCTTGGTAAGGACGAGGTCCCGGGTTCAAGTCCCGGTCGGAGCTTGGCCCCTCCCGGTCCGTCCGGGGGTGAGCAGTTGGAAAGAAGTAGTTGGAAGACGATACGCATGCCCCCGCTGATGGGGTCTCACCGAACAAACTTCAGGAAGTCGACGATGGGCAAGGAGAAGTTCGAGCGCACGAAGCCGCACGTGAACGTCGGAACGATCGGTCACGTGGACCACGGCAAGACGACGCTGACGGCTGCGATCACGGCGATCCAGGCAGCGAAGGGCCTTGGCGAGGGAGTGGACTTCGCGAACATCGACAAGGCACCGGAGGAGCGGGAGCGGGGGATCACGATTGCGACGGCGCACGTCGAGTACGAGACGGAAGAGCGCCACTACGCACACGTGGACTGTCCGGGCCACGCGGACTACGTGAAGAACATGATCACGGGAGCGGCGCAGATGGACGGCGCGATTCTCGTGGTGAGCGCTGCGGACGGCCCGATGCCCCAGACCCGCGAGCACATCCTGCTCGCGCGTCAGGTGAACGTGCCGAACATCGTGGTCTTCATGAACAAGTGCGACATGGTCGACGACGAGGAGCTCCTGGAGCTCGTCGAACTCGAGGTCCGCGAGCTTTTGAGCGAGTACGACTTCGACGGCGACGAGATTCCGGTGATCCAGGGTTCTGCGCTGAAGGCGCTCGAGTCGGGCGACCCGGAGAGCGAGTGGGGCCAGAAGATCACGGAGCTGATGGATGCGGTGGACGCGCACATTCCGATGCCGGAGCGAGCGGTGGACAAGCCGTTCCTGATGCCGGTGGAGGACATCTTCTCGATCACGGGTCGCGGGACGGTT
>DATFJS010000410.1:0-8046 GCA_035269045.1 Longimicrobiales bacterium
ACCGTCTGGCACGCGTTGTTGATGATGAAGTCGAGCCGCCCCCGGCTCTCGAGCAGCCCCGCGCATAAGGCGTCGACGCTCGGCGTGTGCCGCAGGTCCAGCCCGTGGATCGTGAGGCGATGGCCCCAGTCCTCGAAGTCCTCCTCCCGGGCGTACCGGGCGGCCGCATCCTGCGGAAAGCGCGTGGTCACGATCAGCTCGGCCCCGCACCGCAGGAGCTTGATGCCGGCCTGATAGCCGATCTTCACCCGCCCCCCGGTGAGGAGCGCGACCCGACCGCTCAGATCCGCGAGCTCGCCGCGTTTGCGGAAGTTCAGCTCCGCGCAGGTCGGGCACATCTGGTCGTAGAAGTGGTGCAGCTCCGTGAACGCCTCCTTGCAGACGTAGCAGTGCTGGCGGCCGACGTCCTCGGCCGCGGCGGGCGCCTCGCCGGCTTCAGCCGTGTCACGTGCCGCGGGCACATCACCCGGCAGCGCCGGCGGATAGACGTTCGGGGTCGTATAGGTGGGCTTACGCCGAAGCGTCCGGATCCCGGTCTCGTCCAGGGCCGCCTCCCGCCGCTCCTTCGCCTCGGCCTTCCGCTGCTTCGCCAGGGCCCTGGTGAGCTGGCGCCGCCGCGTCTCGTCGGGGGTCCACACCCGGCCCGCCGCGTGGATCAGGCGGCGCTGATCGTCCGGGTCGGCGTGCGCCAGCAGGGATCGGTCGTCGTCGATCGCCTCGAGGAGCTCCACCGCGGCACGAATCCGGGCCTGGAGGTCGGGATCGTCGTTCGACTCCGCCGGCGGGACGGGGTCGGACGGGCTGGAATCTTCGGAAGAATTCA
Source organism: Longimicrobiales bacterium (assembly GCA_035269045.1). Classification (GTDB taxonomy): domain Bacteria; phylum Gemmatimonadota; class Gemmatimonadetes; order Longimicrobiales; family Gaopeijiaceae; genus Gaopeijia. Next base: position 824 of record DATFJS010000410.1, read on the forward strand.
TGGAAACAAGCTAAGAAGAGCATGGCCGCGGGTGGGACGGCGGTCGGGGGACGCTGTCGAGAATCACCGGGCAGTGTGACGTTTCGAGCCACACCCCCGAAGCCCAAGCTCGAGATGAGAACACCCCGACGTCTGCAACCGCTGGTCGATGATGGACTGGTGGATCAGGTCATTCGCCCACTCATGAGCGGGAAGGAGGCCGACGTCTATGCCGTCGTGTGCGGGGACGAGGTGCGCTGCGCCAAGGTCTACAAGGAAGCCGGCAGGCGAGGGTTCAAGCACGCGGTCGAGTACCGGGAGGGTCGCAAGGTCCGCAACACCCGGCGCGCGCGGGCCATGGAGAAGGGCTCGCGGTTCGGCCGCGCCCAGCAGGAAGAGGGGTGGCAGAACACGGAGGTGGACGCGCTCTACAGGCTGAAGCGTGCCGGGGTGCGCGTCCCGAAGCCGTACGGCTGCTACGAGGGGGTCCTGCTCATGGAGATGATCACGGGCACCGATGGGAACGAAGCGCCACGGCTGGGCGACGTCGCGCTCTCGCCCGAGCAGTCACGAAGAGATCACGCCGTGATGATGCGCTACGTCACGCGGATGCTCTGCGCCGGCCTGGTCCACGGCGACCTGTCCGAGTTCAACGTGCTGGTGGACGAGGAGGGCCCGGTGATCATCGACCTTCCGCAGGTGATCGACGCGTCCGCGAACAACAATGCCGCCCGGTTCTTCGCCCGCGACGTCGACAACGTCACCGCGTACTACGGCCGCTACGCTCCCGAGCTGGCGGACACCCGATACGACGGTGAGATCTGGTCGCTCTTCGAGGCCGGCGAGCTGGAGCCGGAGTCCGAACTCACCGGCGTGTATCACGAGTCCACCGGGTTCGCCGACGTGGACGCGCTGCTCGATGAACTCGAAGCGATCGAGCTCGAGGAGCTGGAACGACTCGAACGCGTCAGCGAGTCGGACGGGTCGCACTGACGCGGGTTCGGTGGGTCGCGTTCCGCCGTCAGCCCCCCTGCCGACGCCCCCTGATGTCGATCGTACCCATTTCGCCGTCGATCTCCCCCGTGAAGCGGTCCCCGGCGAAGTCGAGCGTCCCGGCGGAGTTGAGGTCGGGAACCGTGAAACTCATGCTGCGGCCGTCCAGCACGACTCGCGCCATGCTGGCTGCACCTGCGTCGGACGAGAAACTTCCGCGATATCCCTCGGCCTCCGACCCGCTGATCCGCAGCGTGCCCTCGAGAAGCTGACCGTCGACCTCCACGCTGAAGTTCCAGAGCCCGGCAGGATCGAACGCGGGTGCGGGAGGCTCGGGCGGGGGTCCGCTGGAGCAGGCGGCGAGTAGAACGAGTAGCGCGGACGCAATCACGCGGGACGGGAGCATCGGAACCTCCGGAGGCTGATCGCGACGCCCACTCGGCGCCGACGTTCCTTGGTATAAGGTGCGCGACGTCGCACGGCCACTGCGGCGAGCGCTACGAGCGGACCCGGTCGATCTCTAGGGCTCGACCGCGAGCCAGCTCCGCTGATACGTGTCGTCCTCGTAGTCCGTCAGCCCCTTCGCGACGTACAGCGGCCGGAAGGTGTCGAACATCACCGCATACTCGTCGGTGCCCTTCTTCCCGATCGAGTCCTCGGTCTTCCCCGGATGCGGCCCGTGCGGGATTCCGTCCGGGTGGAGGGTGAGCGATCCGTACGCGATCCCCTTCCGACTCATGAACTCCTCCGACGAATAGAACAGCACCTCGTCGGACATGACGTTCGAATGAGCGTACGGCGCCGGTACCGACTCCGGGTCGAAGTCGTAGGGCCGCGGGCAGAACGAGCACACCACGAAGCCCTCGCACTCGAAGGTCTGGTGGACCGGCGGCGGCAGGTGGAATCGCCCGACCTTGGGCTCGAAATCGTAGATCGAGAACGCCCACGGGAAGAAATATCCATCCCAGCCGACGACATCGAGCGGATGGTGATCCAGCGTGAAGCGGGTCAGCGCGTCGTACTGCTTCACGACGATCGGGAACTCGCCCTCCTCGTCGTGCGTGCGAAGCGTTTCGGGCGGGCGGATGTCGCGCTCGCTGAACGGTGCTCCCTCGATCAGCTGTCCGTGCTCGTTCCGGTATCGTTCCGGCGCGCGGTAGTAGCCGTTCGCCTCCAGAATCAGCAGGGCTCCGAGCCCGGCACCGTCTTCGCGGCCCACGGTGTCGAAGCGATACCGGTGCATGATCGACCGGGGGATGACGATGTAGTCGCCCTGGCGGAAGGGGAGATCCCCGAACTGCGTCTCGAGCGTCCCACGTCCCTCGGAGACGTACACGAGCTCGTCGCCCTGTGCGTTCCGGTAGAAGAAGTCGTCCTCCGTGTCGGGCCGCACCCACCACGACGAGACGTCGGAGTTGAACAGCAGCGGCCGACGATCCATGACCGGACTGCCCCCGACCGGTGTCTCCATCAGCCGGAAGTGCCTGTGCCGGAGCCGCGCATCGGGATCCTTCTCGAGCTTCACCTCACGAACCAGCTCGTAGTCCGTCACGGTCGTCGGCGGACGGATGTGGTACATCAGCGAACTGATGCCGCTGAAGCCCTTGTTGCCGATGAGCTGTTCCTGGTGGAGTCCCCCGTCTTCCTTTCGGAACTGCATGTGACGCTTGCGGGGGATGTCGCCGAGGCGGTGGTAGAATGGCATGGAGGTCTCCGGTTCAGAGGTTGCCGCGGGCGGCCTGCTCGCGCTCGATCGCCTCGAAGAGGGCCTTGAAGTTGCCCTTCCCGAAGCCGCGGCTTCCCTCACGCTGGATCAGCTCGAAGAAGACGGTCGGACGGTCCTGCACGGGCTTCGTGAAGAGCTGGAGCAGGTAGCCTTCATCGTCGCGGTCGACCAGTACCCCGAGCTCGGCCAGGGATCCGAACTCCTCGTCGATGTCGCCCACGCGGTCCGGCAGCGCCTGGTAGTAGGTATCGGGCACCTGCAGGAACTCGACGCCCGCGTCCCGCAGGGCACGCACGGTGTGCCGGATGTCCTTCGTGAGCATCGCAACGTGCTGGACGCCCGGTCCCCCGTTGAACTCGAGGTACTCGTCGATCTGGCTCTTCTTCTTGCCCTCGGCCGGCTCGTTGATCGGGAACTTCACCCGCTGATCGCCGTCCGCCATCACGATGCTCATCAGCGCGCTGTACTCCGTCGAGATGTCTTCGTCGTCGAAGGAGATGTAGCGTTCGAAGCCGAGCACGCTCGCGTACCACGACGCCCAGGTCTCCATCTCGCCGAGCTCGACGTTGCCGACCACGTGGTCGACCGTCTCGATGCCGAAGTCGGGACCGGGCACGTGCCGCTCCGCGAAGCCGGGCAGGAAGGGGCCGTCGTAGTCGACGATGGAGATGAGGGAGTGGATGGTGTCGCCGTAGGTCCGAACCGCGCCCCATCGAACGGTGCCGTGGGCATCGGACACGTCACGCGGCTCCCACTCCGCCTCCGCGCCGCGGGCCAGCGCCTCGCGGAAGGCAGCGTCCGCGTCTTCCACCTCGAAGGCGATGTCGCGCACACCGTCGCCGTGCTTCGAGACCCAGTCGTTGATCGGGGAATCCTGCGTGAGGCCCGACGAGATCACGAATGTCGCGTCGCCCTGTCGCATGACCCACGACGCGCGGTCGCGGACCCCGGACTCGAGCCCGGAGAAGGCGATCTGCGAGAAGCCGAATGCATTGCGATAGTAGAAGGCCGCCTGCTTCGCGTTTCCGGTCCAGAAGTTCAGGTGGTGGATTCGCTTGAGGCCGATGGGATTGTCGCTCACGTCGTGTACTCCAGGGCGGTTCGCGGAAGTTCGATTCGGGGCGGTGCTGCCCGGGCCGCCGACCTGCGTCGATCGGTGGCCACCCGGGGAGGGGCGCCGGTATACTGAGTTGATCATTATTCAGGTGTTTCGTTTACCAGGTCAACTATTTACGTCTGTAGCACCTTCGGTCCTGCCGTGCCGCCACATCCTTCATCGTCCGCCACCCCGCTCCATGGCCTCGAACCTCGCCCCGATCCTGGATTCCGACGGCTCCTCCGGTGAGCGTGATCCCGATGGCTTCCCGGATCATGGTCGACTCCCGGATCTGATCGGATTCAACCTCCGGATCTGCTACGGCATCGCGACCCAGATCTTCGCGCGGGCCTTCGAGTCTCTGGATCTCGCGCCGATCCAGTTCGCCGCACTCGAGTTCGTCGCCGGCACACCCGATCGCGCCCAGACCGAGATCGCCGAACAGATCGGCACCGCTCCGTCGGTGCTCGTGGGCCCGCTCGAAAAGCTCGAGCGGAGAAAGCTGATCACCCGCGGACGGGACGCGGCGGACCGACGCCGGTTCGTGGTCCGCGTGACGGAGGATGGGCGGGCGCTGCTGGCGGTGGCTCACGAGCGGATCGGGGAGGTCGAAGCCGAGCTGACCCGCGATCTGGACGCCGCCGAACGCGCCCAGCTCCTGCGCCTGCTCCGTCGCGTGGCGGGGCGCGCATGAACGCCGCGGACCCGACGGCTCGCGCACTTCTCGAGAGGCTCTTCGACTACGCCGGCCTGTTCCCGCCCGCGGGTCTCGGCATGAACGAGTCCGTGCGCAACTACCTCCGGTATCGGGCAGGCCCTCAGGCATGGATGCTCGGACGACTCGTGATCCCCTGGCGGCGCCGGCAGGAGTTTTTGGATGCACTGACCGGGGCGCGGATGGCGGACATGGACGGCGCAGACCTTGCTGACGGCGCCGACCCGGCGGACGGCCCCGTCCCGGTGACGCTCCTGGTCCCGCTGCCCGACGGCAGCGATGCGCGTGATGCCTTCCGGAAGGAGCACGCCGAGTTCATGACAGGCGCCGCCGGGCGGGTGGAGGTCGGTGCCCTCGAAGCCAGATGCGACGGCGCGGGCGCGCTCAACCAGCTGTCGGACACCTTCCACCTGTTCGTCGAACTCTTTCCTGAGGCGGAGATTCACGTGGAGGCGACGGAGTCCTGCGAGGTGGACTCGCTGCTCGACGCCCTCGTCAGGGAGCGCCGTCGCATCGGACGCGGCGCCGGGAAGCTGCGCACGGGGAGCGTCGTCCCGGACGAGATCCCCCCGGCGGAAAAGGTCGTTCGCTTCATTCGAGCCTGCGCGGACCGGGATCTTCCGTGGAAGGCGACAGCGGGGCTGCACCACCCGCTCCCCGCCACTCGGGCGCTCACCTACGAGCCGGACTCCCCGCACGGCCCCATGTACGGATATATCGGCGTGATCCTGGCCGCGGCCCGGAGCATGGACGACCCCGGCGCGACCCCGACCCAGCTTCGCACCCTCGTGACCGACCCGAACCTGCCGGATCTGGACGAATTCACGGAAACGTCGATCCGCGCCGCACGCACACATGGCTGCCTCTCGATCGGGTCCTGCTCCTTCGTCGAGCCCGTCGACGGCGCTGAATCCCTCGGACTTCTCTCCCACTCCAACGCACCCTCCCGATGAGCGATCTCGATCACACACACGTTGCCGATGCCTCCTCCTGGGTGGACTCGGCGAACGCCCCCGACACCGACTTCCCGATCCAGAACCTGCCCTTCGGATGCTTCGTTCAGGAGGGAGACCTTCCTCGGATCGGGGTGGCGATCGGCGATTCGGTTCTCGACGTCACCGGGATCTCGGAGGCGGGGCTGCTGGACGAGCTCGAGGCGGCGGACGCCGTCACGGCCACGTCCCTGAACGCGGTGATGGCCCTGTCGACCCGAGACCGGGTCGCACTGCGACACCGCCTGTTCGCGCTTCTCTCGGTCGATACGGACCAGGCGACACGGGACGCCGTGCAGCCACACCTCCTGCCGCTCGACGAGGTCGACCTGCTGGTCCCCGCCGACGTCGGCGACTACACCGACTTCTACGCCTCCATCCACCACGCGACCCGGGTCGGACAGCTCTTCCGTCCGGACAACCCGCTCCTGCCGAACTGGCGCTGGATCCCGATCGGCTACCACGGGCGGGCCTCGTCGATCGTGCCGAGCGGGACGCCGGTACGCCGCCCACGGGGTCAGCTGAAGCCGTCGGAGGACGGAGGAGCGCCCGGATTCGGACCGTCGGGTCGCCTCGACTACGAGCTCGAGCTCGGCGTGTTCGTCGCGGGAGAGAACGAACTCGGCGAAACCGTGCCGATCGAGGACGCCGAAGAGCGGATGTTCGGGGTGTGCCTCGTCAACGACTGGTCCGCGCGCGACATCCAGGGGTGGGAGTACCAGCCGCTGGGACCGTTCCTCGGCAAGAGCTTCGCGACAAGCGTGTCGCCATGGGTCGTGACCAGGGAGGCGCTCGCCCCCTTCCGGGCGCCCGCCTTCGAGCGGCCCGAGGGCGACCCACAGCCGCTCCCGTACCTCGAGTCGGAGTCGAATCGCCGCGCGGGTGGCGTCGACGTGCGCCTCGAGGTCGCGCTCCAGACCGCGACGATGCGCGACCGCGACAAGTCCCCACAGGTGCTCACCCGGGGCGACTCGCTGGGTCTGTACTGGACCTTCGCCCAGATGCTCACGCACCACGCCAGCAACGGCTGCAACCTCCGGCCGGGCGACCTGATCGCGAGCGGTACCGTGTCCGGTCCCGAGCGGGAGGCGGCGGGCTGCCTGCTCGAGCTGTCGACCGGCGGGCGGTCCCCCATCACGCTCGAGGATGGCGAGACACGAGCGTTCCTCGAGGACGGGGACGAGGTCATCCTCTCCGGTCGGTGCGAGCGTGAAGGATACCGCTCGATCGGATTCGGTACGTGCACGGGGCGGGTTCTGCCCGAGGACGACGCGGGGGCATCGGGAGACCTCTCCGAGTGAGCGAACTGTGGCGCCCGTCGCCGGCACGCGTCGCCGGCTCGGAGCTTTCGCGGTTCGCCCGGTCGGTCGGTCAGGAGGCCGGTCCCGACCTGATGGCCCGACTCCACGCCTGGTCGGTCGAGAATCCACGTGACTTCTGGCGGGCCGTCTGGGACTTCTCCCACGTAGCGGCGTCTTCGTCCCCCACCGGGGTCGTGGACGACCCGACCCGAATGCCCGGCGCGACGTGGTTTCCCGGCGCGCGCCTCAACTTCGCGGAGAATCTTCTCGCCGGCGGCGACGCGGAGGACGACGCACTCGTCTCGTGGAACGAGCACGGCCACGTGCGGACGCTGTCGAGAGGCGCGCTGCGGGACGAGGTCGCTCGCTTCGCCGCAGGCCTCCGACGTCTCGGTATCGACCGCGGCGACCGAGTGGCCGG
>DATFJS010000411.1:0-6634 GCA_035269045.1 Longimicrobiales bacterium
ACTGCTCCATCGACGACCTGATGCGGCACGTGAAGGGGCCGGACTTCCCGACCGGCGGGTTCGTGATCGGGACGGACGGCATCGAGGACATGTACCGCGAGGGCCGCGGCCGTGTCGTGATGCGTGGCCGCATCGTGAAGGAGGCCCTCCGTGGCGGCAAGTCGCAGCTGGTCGTGACCGAGCTGCCCTACGCGATTTCCAAGTCGAAGATCATCGACCAGATCGTGGCGGCGGCGCGGAAGGGGCAGCTCGACGACGTGTCGGACGTACGCGACGAGTCCGATCGCGAGGGCATCCGCATCGTGATCGAACTGAAGCGCGGTACCGACGCGAACAGCGTGCTCCGGGTGCTCCACAAGCGGACGTACCTGCAGTCCACCTTCGGCGCGATCATGCTCTCCCTCGACCACGGGCAGCCGGTCGAGATGAACCTCAAGCAGATCCTCGAGAAGTGGCGGGATCACCGCATCGAGGTCGTGCAGCGCCGTTCGCGGCACCTGCTGGAGAAGGCGGAAGCCGAGCGGCACGTGGTCCAGGGCCTGCTGGCCGCGCTCGATGCGATCGACGAGGTCATCCGGATCATCCGCGGCTCGGACGATCGAGCCGAGGCCTCCGACAAGCTGCAGGATGCCCTCGGGCTCAGCGAGATCCAGGCGGGTGCGATCCTCGACATGCGGCTCGCGCGTCTCACCAAGCTCCAGAAGACCGAGCTCGAAGCGCGTCTCAGGCGTCTCACGTCCGAGATTCGCGACCTGAAGGCGATCCTGAAGAGCGACGAGAAGCAGATCGAGGTCGTTCTCCGGGAGCTGGACGAGGTCGTCGAGACCTACGGCGACGAGCGACGGACCCGGATCCTGGCCGACGCCGAGGAGGAGATCCCCCAGGTCGAGGAGGAGGTCGCCGACGAGAACGCCGTCGTCACCGTCTCCCACGAGGGCTATGCGAAGCGTATGCCGATGCACCTCTACCGACGCCGCGTGAACAGCGGGAAGGCACTCGCGGGGATGGAGAAGTACGACGACGACTTCATCGAGCGGATCTTCGTCGCCCGCACGACGGGATACGTGCTCGCCTTCACGGAGCAGGGACAGGTACATCCCCTCGAGGTGATCGACCTGCCGGAGAGCGGGCGGGCCTCTCGCGGACAGTCGCTGTACGCGCTTCTGCCCGGCGCCGATCGCGACGACCCGATCGTTGCCGTGCTTCCGATCGAGTCGCTCGAGGAGGACTCGGACGCGGTGTTCCTCTTCCTCTCCGAAGGCGGGCTGGTCAAGCGAACCGAGGTGGCGGAGTTCACGAACGTGCGCTCGACGGGTCTCATCGCGGCGGGTACGCGGGATGGGGATCGCATCCTCGACGTCGCGCTGTCCGACGGCACGGCCGAAGTCATGGTGTTCAGCCGGGAAGGCTACGCGATCCGCTTCCCCGAGTCCGATGTCCCGACCCAGGGCCGGACCGCCACCGGCGTGAAGTCGATCTCGCTCTCGAAGGGGGGCGCCGTCGTCGGGATGCTGCTCGTCCGTCGCGAGGCCGACATCCTCATGGTGCACGAGGACGGGTCGGGCAAGCGGACGGTCGTGTCGGAGTTCCCGCTGCAGAAGCGGGGCGGAAAGGGCACGCAGATCACCCCCGGCAAGGGGAAGACGTCGCTCCTCGTGAATGCGCTCGAGGTCGGTGCGGACGACACCGTGATGGTCGTGACCGCAGGCGGCCAGGTGCACCGGATCGAGGCGGGCGATGTACCCGTGCAGGGCCGCCGGACCGCCGGGCGGAACGTCGTGAAGGTTCCGAGGGGCGGGCGGGTGGTCGAAGTCGCGCGCAGCGCCGAGTCCAGTGCGCGGGAGAACGACGGAGAGGAGCGGACGGAGTCCTCGGTACAGGACGATGCCGGGGGGGATCACGGGTCCACGAACGACGCCGGGGCCGCGGCCGGCGCGGCGGACGGTGGATCCGCCGAGTCCGATTCGGTCGGCGCCGAATCCGGCGGGGCACCCCCGGCAGCGTCTTCCCGCCGCGACCCGGGTGACGAGCAGCTCGGCCTGCTCGACGACTGACCGGCCGACCGGGGTCTAAACAGGTTTCCCGCTCCCGAGTACATTCATGAACCGGCGTACCACGGAATCGACACCGTAGAGACACGGAGCTGACACGATAATGAAGCGACTGATCGCATTCGCACTCTTCCCCCTCGCCGCGTGCGGCGGGGACATGTCCGAATCGGCCGAGGGGCCCGATAGCCCGGCGTCCGCCGCCGCGGAGGCCGCCCAGGCCGGCGACGCCTTCGTCGTCACGGCGGGAGAGCCGTTTCCCGACGTTCCGGAGGAGGTCCACCTCCGCAACGTCCGCCAGCTGACCTTCGAGGGGGAGAACGCCGAGGCGTACTTCTCACCGGACGGCACGAAGCTCATCTACCAGCGGACCGAGCTGGAGCCCGATCCGAACGCCCCGGGAACCCCGGGCGATGGCCACGGTGGCGAGTGCGACCGGATCTGGACGTACGATCTGGCCACCGGTGAGCAGGAGATGGTCAGCACCGGCACGGGCCGTACCACCTGCGCCTACTTCTACCCGGGTGGCGACCGCATCATCTACGCCTCGACCCACGAGGTCTCCGAGCAGTGCCCCGCGCCGCCGGACATGTCCCGCGGCTATGTCTGGGGGCTGTACGACAGCTACGACCTCTGGATCGCGGACGCGGACGGCTCGAATCTCCAGCAGTTGACCGAGACCGCGGGCTACGACGCCGAGGCGACGATCTCACCGGTGGGCGACCGCATGGTCTTCACCAGCGTGCGGGACGGCGACCTCGAGCTGTACACGATGAATCTCGACGGAACGGACGTGCAGCGGGTCACGAACCGGCCGGGTTACGACGGTGGGGCGTTCTTCAGCCCCGACGGCTCGAAGATCGTGTGGCGCGCGAGCTATCCGGAGGGCGACGAGCTCGCCGACTACGTGGCGCTTCTCGACCAGGGGCTCATCCGGCCGAACGCCCTCGAGGTCTACGTGGCCAATGCCGACGGCAGCGACGTTCGTCAGGTGACCGACAACGGCGCAGCGAATTTCGGACCGTTCTGGCACCCCGACGGGGAACGGATCATCTTCTCGTCGAACATGGACGACCCGACCGGTCGCGAGTTCGACCTCTACATGATCCACGAGGACGGTACGGGCCTCGAGCGGATCACCCATACCGGTGACTTCGACGGCTTCCCGATGTTCTCGCCCGACGGGCGCTACCTCGTCTGGGGCTCGAATCGGAACCCGTCCCACGAGGCGAACACGAACGTCTTCATCGCCGAGTGGGTGGAGTAGGGCACGACGACAGCTCGCCCGGCCCCTCAATCGGTCCCGGGTCAGGCGTTCTCGCGGCTCGGCCTCGACCGCTCCGGCAGCATGAGGTCTTCGAGGAAGAATCCCGACAGCTCGGCGCGGCCGGCCAGCCCCGCCTTGCGGTAGACCTCGGTCGCGTGCTGGCGGACCGTCTGGGGGCTCCGGTCGGTGTGTCGTGCGATCGCCTTGTGGCTGTGACCCTTGAGCAGCATGAGGGCGACCTCGCGCTCCGAGGGGGTCAGCCCCCACGCGTCGAACTGCGTGTCGATGGCGCGACCCAGGCCCTCCAGCGCCTGCTCTGCGCTCCTTCGCCAGGCGTTGCGCTCCCGCTCGCGTTCCGCGAGCGATCGGCTGAGTTCTCCCACGGATCGGGTGCTCGTCCACCAGCCTCGCCACAGCACGAAGGTCGTGACGAGCGCACCCACGATGATTCCCACCTCGAAGATCACGTGGGGGGAGGTCCAGCTCTCGGGGTCGTCGAGGATCAGATCCACGACGCCGGCCACGAGAATCACGGCCAGCACACCGGCCAGAAGAAGCCTGAGTCGTTGTTCGGTGTCGGTCGGCATCGGCGGCGGTTCTAACCCCACTACATACGTGTGATGCCGTGCGATTCGGCTCGATCACTACATCTGTAGGATACGATATGGAGCGGCTGCGGGCATATGATTGAAGCGTATGCACGAACGATCCCCTGAACGGAGGCCGTCTCATGTTGCCCGATCCCCTGCATCCCGTCGTGGTTCACCTGCCGCTCGCTCTCGCGCTACTCTTTCCGCTGATCGTCCTCGGGGCCATCTGGGCGATCTCGAGGGGGGCGGATGCGCGCTCCGTCTGGGCCGTACCCGTCATCGCGGTGGCGCTGCTCGCCGGGAGCGCATGGGTGGCGATGGAGACGGGCGAAGACGAGGAAGAGGTGGTGGAAGAGGTCCTCGCGTCCGAAGAGCCACTCCACGAGCACGAGGAGGCCGCGGAGACGTTCCTGCTGCTGTCCGGACTCGTCGGTGTGGTCGGACTCGGCGGACTCACGGGCGGCCGGGCCGGATCGGTGGCGCGGTGGCTGACCGCGGCCGGATCGGTGGTGCTGCTGGCGAGCGCGGTCCAGGTCGGGTCGGCCGGTGGCGACCTGGTATATGAGCACGGCGCCGCACAGGCGTACGTTTCGGGTGGAGCTGCCGATGGCTCGGCCGCGGCGGACGGGGTCCGCGGCGATGAAGGGGACGAGGACGACGAGGGTCACTGAGACCTCGCCGACGTCGTCCGGGTCAGCCGTCGCGGGCGGGACGCAGGCCCATCACGTCCATGAGGCCGTCCAGGATCCGCCAGGTGAGGCCCCACACCTGTGCGTCCAGCACATCGATCGAGGGGAACGACCGGACGGCGTTCCCGATCGGGAACCGGTAGGTGCCCTCCCGGTCCGGATCCGCCAGCTGACGCAGCGGGACCCAGTGGACCTGCTCGACCTCGCGGGAGGCGACCCGAGCGTCCGCATCGGGTCCCACCCGGAAGAGAAAGGGCGTCACGACCAGTGGGGGCAGAAGCCCGGCTCCGCGCGGCGTGACGCCGGGGAGCCGCCCGACCCATTGGGGCGGTGTCTCCGGCAGAACGAGCCCGGTCTCTTCCCGTGTCTCACGGCGGGCCGTGTCCAGGAGATGCCGATCGTCCGCTTCGTGCTTTCCCCCTGGAAATGCGATGTGCCCGGACCAGGGGTCACGGTCCACGACGGCACGCTTGATCAGCAGCACCTCGGGTCCATTGCGGGCGGCCCGCGCCACCACCGACACGGCGGCGTGCATGAAGCCGTCCGTCCCCAGCGGTGGGGCCTGGGCTTCGGGTCCCGGATCCTCGGGGAGGTCGAGAATCCGGGGCAGGGTGTCGAGGTCGATCACTCGGTGGCGGGCTGTCGGAGTTCGATGCGGTATCGGACGATCCGCTGCACGCCGAGGTCGTCCTCGGCGACGGCCCATACGTGATCGCCGCGGAAGACGGCCCGGGGGTACGGCTGGAAGCCCTCGGGCGCGTGCACCGTCCCGAGAAAGGTACCGTCGGATTCGAAGACGTCCCACGCCCACGGCTCGAACCAGACGTGTTCGGGCGCCTCACTCTCGGGATCCGTCGGGTCGTACGACGGATTGTCGCGTCGCACCCCCTCGGTGTGGCGGGCGAGCCAGATCCGGCCGTCCGCGGCCACATGGAGGTCCCGGAACGCCGGCTTCGTGCCCGGAATGTCCGGACCGTTCCAGCGCCAGGCCGGATCGGTACTGCGCATGTTACGGGTCGCGGACTCGCGCTGGTACGCGCGCTCCCCCGCCGTAACCCTCACCGCGGGCGCCTCGCGCTCGATGCGGGTCGGACCGTCCGGATCGAGGAGTGACACCGAGTACTCGTCGCTGATCCCGTGCACCCAGTAGCCCCCCGCCGCGTGCCACTCGGCTTCCTCGGAGGGGGAAAAGGGCACGCCGTTGATCGAGGTGCTGCCCTCGCGTTCGGCCCGCAGCGTCGGCGCCTCGTACCCGACGTCCGGCGCCGCGATCGTGTCCACGACCTCGCCCTCGTGGATCGCGATGAGCCCGCGCCGCCAGTCGGCGATGTCGGTGTTCTCGCCGAGGTTGACGACGGTCGACGTGTAGATCGTGTCGCCGGGGCCGACCCGCATCGGATTGGAGGTGTTGAAGCCGCCCCGGACAACCGACCACTCGGCCGCACGCTCGCCGTCCGGTCCGTAGACCTGGAGCCGGGCGTTCCCCGGATCCCGCACCACGACGCGCCCGTCGGACAGTACGGCGAGACCTCCGTCGGGCTGCCCGAACTCCCCGGGCCCGCCGCCGTCCCGGCCCCAGTCCCCCACGTGTGCGCCGTCGGGACCATACACGCGCAGCGTGAGTGCCTGCCGGTCCATCGCGAAGATCCGTCCGTCGTCGTCCACGGCGAGTGAGATCACGTTGCCGAGCAGGTAGCGTGGGTCCCCCTCCAGAACGCCGATCTCCACCTCCGGCACGAGGTCTGCCTCGCTCCCCCATGCGCTGCCGGCGACCGTGCGCACGACGACGGTGTCGCCGTCCTGTTCGCGGACCACTTCGAGGCCGACTGCGGCCGTATCGGTACTGCCGTCCCCGCATGCGGCCAGGAGGAGGGCTGGAGCGAGGAGGAGGGGCAGGGTCCGCAGCGGTGTGGTTCGCAGCATCGGGATCGTGTGCCGGAGGACAGGAGACTCATCCCAACTGGACGAGAAAACCGCCCCGCGAGTTGCAGACCGTCGCTGCCGGGCCCGCCCGCCGGACCCCGACCCTCAGCTCTTGGC
>DATFJS010000412.1:0-5469 GCA_035269045.1 Longimicrobiales bacterium
GCGGCCACGTTCGCCTCGATTCGCGCGCTTCCGGCCGCTGCTCAGGGGCCGACGACGGCCCGCGCCGTCCGTGACGCCGGCTGGAGTGTCGTGCCGGTCGCCGACCCGACCACGTTCGAGGGTCTCGTGGGCGCCCTCGAGGTACACTTCGCGACCGCCGGATGACCCGACCGCACCGCACCCAGGACCAGCTGTGAGCTTTCCCCGTCATCGCCCCCGCCGCCTGCGTCGTACCGCCGGGTGGCGTGATGCCGTCCGTGAGACATCGCTGGCGCCGGACCAGTTCATCCTCCCCCTCTTCCTGGTCTCGGGCGAGGGCGTGGCCGACGAGGTGTCCAGCATGCCGGGCGTGTACCAGCACTCGGTGGACGAGGCCGTGAAGGTGGCGAAGGAGGCGCACGAACTCGGCGTGGCCGGCGTGATCCTGTTCGGCATTCCGGACGACAAGGACGCCGCGGGCAGCGCCGCATGGGACCCCGACGGTCCGGTGTGCCGTGGCCTGCGGGCACTCCGCGCCGAGGTGCCCGGTCTCCTCCGCTGGGCCGACGTCTGCATGTGCGAGTACACCGACCACGGGCACTGCGGCATCCTCACCGACGACGGCGATGTCGACAACGACCGGACGCTCCCGCTTCTCGCGCGGACGTCGGTCGCGTACGCGGATGCCGGGGCCGACGCGGTCTGCCCGAGCGACATGATGGATGGACGGGTCGCCGCCATCCGGGATGCGCTGGACGAGGCCGATCATCCCGAGACCGTCGTCGTGTCCTATGCCGTGAAGTACGCTTCCGCCTTCTACGGGCCCTTCCGGGACGCGGCACATTCGACGCCCTCCTCGGGCGACCGGCGCGGCTATCAGATGGACCCGGCCAACGGCCGCGAGGCGTACCTCGAGGCGCTGGCCGACCTCGACGAGGGGGCCGATCTGATCATGGTCAAGCCCGCCGGCCCCTACCTGGACATCATCCGGTCGCTGCGCGACATCGTCGACGTCCCCCTGGTCGCGTACCAGGTCTCCGGAGAGTACGCTGCCCTCAAGGCCGCGGACGCCCGGGGCTGGCTGGACGGCGACCGGGTGATCGAGGAGTCCCTCCTGGCCATCCGCCGGGCGGGCGCACGCCTGATCATCACGTACGCGGCGCTGGACGTCGCTCGACGCCTCGCGGACCGCTGACGCCCCGCGGGGCCACGGCACCCGGCCCCACCCGCGGCGCGAGGGACGGACCGCCGAACCACGTGCGACGCACGAGGCACCCGATCACGAACGACGAACCCACATCCCGGATCGAGATGAGGACCGAACAGAGCCAAGCACTCTTCGACGCCGCGTGCGCCCGCATTCCGGGCGGCGTGAATTCCCCCGTCCGCGCCTTCGGCCGGGTCGGTGGACGCCCCCTCTTCGTGACCCGGGCGGAGGGCGTGACCATCTGGGATGCGGACGACAACGCCTACATGGATTTCGTGGGCTCCTGGGGACCGATGTTCCTCGGGCACAACCACGCCGCCATCCGTGAGGCGGTCGCCGATCAGCTGCAGCGGGGGACCTCCTACGGCGCGCCGACCGCGGCCGAGGTCGAACTCGCCGAGCGCGTCTGCGAGATGGTCCCGTCGATGGAGATGGTCCGGCTCACGAGCTCGGGGACCGAAGCGACGATGAGCGCGCTCCGGCTGGCGCGCGCGTTCACGGGCCGGGACGGGTTCGTGAAATTCCGCGGCGGCTACCACGGGCACGGCGACGCCTTCCTCGTGGAGGCCGGATCGGGCGCGGCGACACTCGGCGTGCCGAACTCCCCCGGCGTCACCCCCGGCGCGGCGAAGGACACGCGCGTCGCGGAGTTCAACGACCTCGACTCGGTGCGCGCGCTCGTGAAGGACCGCGACGCCGCGGCCGTCTTCATCGAGCCCGTCTCCGGCAACATGGGCTGCGTGCCCCCGGAGCCCGGCTTCCTGGAAGGCCTCCGGGAGCTCTGCGACGAGACCGGCACCCTCCTCGTGTTCGACGAGGTCATGACCGGCTTCCGCCTCGCCCCCGGCGGCGCGCAGGAGCGCTACGGCGTGACGCCGGACCTCACCACGCTCGGCAAGATCATCGGCGGCGGCCTTCCGGTCGGCGCGTTCGGCGGCCGCGCGGACATCATGGAGATGGTCGCGCCGTCCGGACCCGTGTATCAGGCGGGGACCTTGTCCGGTAATCCGCTCGCCACGGCGGCGGGCAACGCGATGCTGCGCTGGATCTCCGATCACCCCGAGATCTACGATCACGTCGAGATGCTGGGCGAGAAGCTCGACGAGGGCTTCGGGCGCATCATCTCCGAGAACGACTACCCGCTCACCTGGCTCCGCGTCGGAGCGATGGGCAGCCTGTTCTTCGGCCGCGGCCCGATCCGCGACTGGCCGACCGTCGCCGCGACCTCGGCCGAGCGATTCGGCGCCTGGTTCTCCGGGATGCTGGAGGAGGGATTCTACCTGGCGCCGAGTCCCTACGAGGCCTGCTTCTTCTCGGCGGCGCACACCGCGCACGACATCGACCGCTTCCTCGAGGCGGCCGAACGCACCCTCGCCGACGTGCACCGGGAGGTGCCGGCATGACCGCCCCCTTCCTGGCCGCGGCACGCGGCGAGACGCCCTCGCACACCCCGATCTGGATCATGCGCCAGGCGGGACGCTACCTCCCCGAGTACCGTGAGGTACGCGCCGGCGCGGGCGGCTTCCAGGAGATGACCCGCAGGCCCGACCTGGCCGCCGAGGTCACCCTGCAGCCCATCCGACGCTTCGGGATGGACGCCGCGATCCTCTTCAGCGACATCATGACGCCGCTGGAGGGGATGGGCATCGACGTCCGCTTCGCGCCGGGTCCGATCATCGATGATCCCATCCGATCCGTCGCCGACGTATCGCGGCTCACCACGCTCGACCCGCACGAGGGCGTGCCGTTCGTGCTCGAGGCGTGCGAGATCCTGGCGAACGAACTGCCGGAGAACGTGCCGCTGATCGGCTTCGCCGGCGCCCCCTTCACCCTGCTCTGCTACCTCATCGAGGGCCAGGGCTCGAAGTCGTTCGTCCAGACGCGCGCCTTCATGCGCTCGGAGCTGGACGCCACGCGGGAGCTGCTCGACCGGCTCGCCCACGGCATGGCGCTCTATCTGGAGGCGCAGGCCCGCGCCGGTGCGCGCGCGCTCATGATCTTCGACTCGTGGGTCGGGCTGCTCGACGCGCCCACCTTCCGGGCGCTCGTGCGTCCGGCGCTGGAGCGCATCCTGAGCCACCTCCGGCCGCTCGACGTGCCGCTGCTCTACTTCCCGAACCAGGGTGGGCACCTGCACCACGAGGTCGCGGGTCTCGACGCGGACGTCATCGGCGTCGACTGGCGCATCCCGCTCGAGGACGCCGACGAAGCGCTCGGGGGCGAGTTCGTGCTCCAGGGCAACCTCGATCCGAGCGTGCTGTTCGCTCCGACCGATGCACTGCTGACCGCCGCGGACTCGGTGCTGGACGCCGGCCGATCGCTCCGGCGGGGCCACATCTTCAATCTCGGCCACGGCATCGACAAGCGGACCGACCCGGATCAGGTCGCACGCCTGGTCGACCGCGTGCACGCCGCGCCCGTACGCGGTGCCGACGCCGGGGCCGGCTGATGGGCGAACGCGACGATCGGCGCGACCGTGTCGCGGCGCTCCCCCGCGCCGGGCAGGCGGAACTGATCGAGGCCTTCGAGGCCCTTTCGCCCGCCGCGTCCTTCTCCACGCGGACCTGGGAGCGCCCCGGCGGAGGCGGCGGGACCGCCCGCGTCATGGACGGCGGAGAGCTGTTCGAACGCGGCGGCGTGAACGTCTCCGTGGTCCAGGGGAAGGACCTCCCCGAAACGATGCGGAAGGCGCGCGACCTCCCCGAGGGCCTCGACTTCTGGGCCACGGGCGTGTCGATGGTCCTGCATCCGCGGAACCCGCACGTCCCGACCTTCCACGCCAACTTCCGCTACTTCGAGGCGGGCGACCTGGAGGACTGGTGGTTCGGGGGCGGCGCCGATCTCACGCCCTATTACCCCGTCGAGGAGGACGTCCGGGGATTCCACGAGACGCTCAAGGACCTCTGTGACCGCCACGAGGTCGCCGACTGGGCGAAGTACAAGTCGTGGTGCGACGACTACTTCACCGTGCGGCACCGCGGCGAAATGCGCGGCGTGGGCGGGATCTTCTTCGACTGGCTCAAGCCGGACGAGGACGTGGGGGGATGGGAGGCCGCCTTCGCCTTCATGACCGACGGTGTGCACACGCTGAAGGACCTGTACGTGCCGATCGTGGAGCGGCGGATGGACACGCCGTGGACCGAGCGCGAGCGGGAGTGGCAGCTGCTCCGTCGGGGTCGGTACGTCGAGTTCAACCTGGTCTACGACCGGGGCACGCGCTTCGGGCTGCAGACGCAGGGGGACATCGAGGCGATCCTGATGTCACTCCCGGCCGTCGCGCGGTGGGAGACGGACGCCGCCCCGGACCCGGGCACGCCCGAGCACGCCGCGATGGCGTTCTATCAGCCCCGCGACTGGGTCTGACGGCGCGACGGAGCCGACGCTACCGGGCCGAATCCGCCGGCTGGCCCTCGAGCACGTCCCGTGCGGCCCTCCGGCCGCCCTTCCAGCAGTCCGTCACGCTCACCCCGTCCCGCCACGCTCCGGTCAGGTGGAGCCCCGGGAAGCGGGCCTCGAGACGGTCCGCCTCGGCCACCCGATGGAGGTGCCCGAACTCGTACTGCGGGATCGCCTGCGGCCACCGCTGCACCTTGGCGAACAGCGGCGGGGAGGTCGCGCCGAGGAATCGTCGATGCTCCCCGTAGGCGGTCTCGATCAGTGACTCCTCGGTATCCGACGCGCGATCCGGCTGGCGTGCCCCGCCCACGAATGTCGTGAGCAGTACCCGTCCGTTCTCGACCCGGCTCGGGAAGAGCGACGAGATCCAGAGCACACCGAGCACCTTCCGGCCCTCCGACGACGGACAGAGATAGCCGAATCCGTCGAGAGGATGCTCGACCGAGTCGCTCCGATAGGCCGTGTGGACGGTGGAGACGGGGGAGTAGGGGATGTCGCCGAGCCCCGCGTCCGACGCGGAGGGCGGGTCGATCCCCAGCGCGTCGTGTACGCCCGGCGCGGGCACGGCGAGTACCAGAGAACCGCAGCGTACCGTTCGCCGTTCCCCCGCCGCGTCGAATTCCACGACCCACTCGTCGCCCTCGCGCGTCGCGCCCACCATCCGGTATCCGGTGCGAACGCGATCGTCTCCGAGAATTTCGGCGATGGCGCGAGGCCACCGCTCGAGACCGTCCGGGAAGGAGAACAGTTCGGCGGGTCGCTTCGGCGCCTCTTCCCCGTTCCGCGGCTCCGTGTCCCGCTTCGCCCGTCGACGTCCGAGCCCCCACCTGAGCAGGCTTCCGGCGTCGTCGACGCCGTTCTTGAGGTCGGGGAAGACCGCACGCATG
>DATFJS010000413.1:0-10093 GCA_035269045.1 Longimicrobiales bacterium
GCCAGGTCGAAGGGCTCGAGCAGCTCGAACATCTGCAGAGCGGCGATGCCCTGTCCCGCCGGCGGCAGCTCCCAGATCGTCCAGCCCCGATAGTCCACCGACAACGGCTCGACCCACTCCACCTCCATGGCCGCCATGTCGTCGGGGGTGATGTAGCCGCCCAGCTCCCGGATCCCGTCCGCCAGCCGGGCGCCGAAGTCACCACGATAGAAGGCGTCCGCACCGCCCCCCGCGATCATCCGCAGCGTCCGGGCCAGGTCGGGATTCCGGAACCACTCGCCCGCTTCCGGGGCCTCACCGTCCATGAGATAGGTCGCGGAGGCGCCCTCGTCGTCTTCGAGCACGCCGACGAGGTTGCCCCACTGCCGGGCGATGATCGGCGAGACCGGGAAGCCACCTTCGGCCAGCTCGATCGCGGGCTCGAGTACCTCGGCGAGCGAGAGGTTCCCGTGCTCCCGCACCAGCGCCTCCCACCCGGCCACGGCGCCCGGCACCGTCACCGAACCCGCGCCACGGTACGGCACGTCGTCGAACCCGTCCTCGCGGATGTTCTCCGGTGTCATCAGCGAACCGGCGCGTCCCGACGCGTCCAGGCCGATCATCCGACCCTCGTCCGCCGACCAGGCGAGGGCGAAGAGGTCGCCCCCGACGTTGGTCATGTGCGGCTCGACGAGGCTGAGCACCGCCGATGCTGCCACGGCGGCGTCGAAGGCGTTCCCGCCCTGCCGCAGAATCCGCAGCGCCGCCTCGGAGGCCAGCGGCTGGCTGGTGGCGACCATCCCGTTCGGAGCGTACACGGTCGAACGGCCGTCGACCGGATCGGGGGCCATCGTTTCGGCGTCCCAGGCGGACGACTGCGCGGCGAGCGGCCCCGCCGGGGTCATCATGAGAGCGAGGACCGGGACCACGATGAGCGTGGCGAGGTCCTTCCGTGCACCGCGGCGTGCACCGCGGCGTGCAGAGCGGCGTGCAGAGCGGCGTGCAGAGCGGCGTACGGGGCCGCGGTCGGGGCGAAACGAACGGCGTGTCGACATCTGGGACGGCTCTCCTGCCGGGGGGCGGGTGTAGGACGAGGCGCGAGGGAACCCGGGCCTGCCAAATCCCGGACGCACCCACGCGCGTCGTGTCAACGTGACAGGCTCCCTGCTGGAAGGGCATGAAACGGCCCTTCTCACCATGGCAGGCTTCCTGCACCACAAGGCGATCCTTCACGCAGGAATGCAATGATGTCCGGTCCAGGCCGGACGATGCCAGGAATATCAGATGGCTGATCGATACACACTCCCGGTTCTCCCGCTACGCGACACCGTGGTCTATCCCGGCGTCGCGGTACCGATCTCGGCGGGTCGTCCGGGCACCATCGAGGCGGTGCAGGCCGCGCTCGACGACGACCGGCGCCTGTTCGCGGTGGCTCAGCGCGAGAACGAGGACGACGCTACGCCGGAACTGCTCTACTCCGTCGGTACGGTGGTCCGGATCATCCAGACCCACCGGGTACGCGGCGGTGTGCAGCTTCTAGTGCAGGGAGAGGGGCGGGCGCAGTCCGTCGCCTATCACCGCGACGAGGAGAACGAGGAGAGCGAGATGCTGCGGGCGGTGCTGCTCGACATGGAGCGGCAGTTCCCTCGGGACGCGGAGGACCCGGCCTTCCAGGCGCTCGACAAGGAGCTTCGGGACCGTGCCGCCGAGCTGGGCACCCGTCGTGGCGTTCCCGCCGAGGCGCTCAACCAGCTGATCACGGGCGTCGACGAGTCCGGCGCGTTCGCCGATCTCGTCGCCTTCTACCTCGAGCTCCCGACCTCCGAGAAGCAGAGCCTCCTCGAGGTGCTGGACGACGAGGCGCGCATGCGGAAGGCGCTGGTCGCGGTCGAGCGCGAGCTCGCGCGGATCGAGGCGCAGGAGGAGATCCAGGCCCGGGTCCAGACGGAGCTGGGTGAGCGGCAGCGCGAGATGCTTCTTCGCGAGCAGCTCAAGCAGATCCAGAAGGAGCTCGGCGAGGAGGAGGAACAGGGTGACCTCGAGGAGTTGAAGGAGCGCATCGACGCGCTCGAGCTCGGCGAGGAGCAGCGCGAGGAGGTCGACCGCGAGCTGCGGCGACTCGAGCGCACCTCGCCCCAGTCGGCCGAATACCAGGTCATCCGCACCTTTCTCGAGTGGGTCACCGATCTGCCGTGGAACGAGCGGACCGAGGACAAGATCGTTCTGTCCCGGTCGAGCGAGATCCTCGACGAGGACCACTACGGGCTGAAGGACGTGAAGGATCGCGTCCTCGAGTTCCTCGCCGTACGCAAGCTCCAGATCGAGCGCGCCGCGGAGGATGCCGAAGAGGCGTCGGAGGCGGAGGAGACGTCCGAGGCCGCGGAAGCCTCCGCGGAGGACATCGATCCGGCCGAGGCCGCCGCCATCGTGGGGGACGGCACGGCGCAGCCCGAAGACGACGGCGAGCGGACCGACGAGATCGACGACGAGGGAACCGGCCGGGGGCCGATTCTCCTGTTCGCCGGACCTCCCGGAGTCGGAAAGACCTCGATCGCCCAGTCCATCGCGAAGTCGCTCGGGCGGAAGTACGTCCGGATCTCGCTGGGTGGCGCGCGCGACGAGGCGGACATCCGCGGGCACCGCAGGACGTACGTCGGTGCCATGCCGGGCCGGATCATCCAGGGGATGAAGCAGGCCGGCACGAAGAATCCGGTCTTCCTGCTGGACGAGGTCGACAAGCTCGGCGTCTCCTTCCAGGGCGACCCCAGCTCGGCGCTGCTCGAGGTGCTCGATCCCGCGCAGAACTCGACGTTCGTGGATCACTACCTGGGCATCCCCTTCGATCTGTCCGAGGTGCTGTTCATCGCGACGGCCAACTACGTCGACCGCATTCCGGCGCCGCTCATGGACCGGATGGAGCGGGTCGACTTCTCGGGCTATACCGAGGCGGAGAAGCTCCAGATCGCCAAGCGGTATCTGCTGCCCCGGCAGGAGAAGGCGACGGGGCTGCGCGAGAACGAGCTGGAGTTCGACGACGATGCTCTGATGCAGCTCATCCAGAAGTACACGCGCGAGGCGGGCGTCCGTCAGCTCGAGCGCGAGGTCGGGAAGGTGTCGCGAAAGGTCGCCCGCGAGATCGCGGACGGCATCGAGGGTACCGTGACGGTGGACGAGGAGAAGCTTCGTGACCTCCTCGGCCGACCGCGCGTGCATCCCGAGCGGATGGCCGCGGAGCACGCCGTGGGTGTGGCGACGGGGATGTTCTACACCCCGATGGGCGGCGACATCATGTTCGTCGAGGCCCAGGTCATGCCGGGCAAGAGCGGGCTCGTCCTCACGGGTCAGCTCGGTGACGTCATGAAGGAGTCCGGACGGGCTGCGCTTTCCTACGCGAAGGCCAACCACGACCGGCTCGGGATCGACGCCGACGCCCTCACCGACCGTGAGGTGCACATCCACGTGCCCGCGGGTGCGATTCCCAAGGACGGCCCGTCGGCCGGAATCACCATGGCCACGGCCCTGGTGTCCGCGCTCTCCGGACGGAAGGTGCGGAAGGACATCGCCATGACCGGTGAGCTGACGCTGACCGGACGGGTGCTTCCCATCGGCGGAGTGAAGGAGAAGGTGCTGGGCGGTGTCCGCGCCGGAATCCGTGAGTTCATCCTGCCGAAGGACAACGAGGCACACCTCGACGACCTTCCCGAAGAAGTGCGGGAGGAGGTCGAGGTGCACCTGGTCGAGGACCTCGAGGAGGTGCTCGAGATGATGTTCGTGGAGCCGGCGAAGCGGAAGCAGCGCCGGCGGAGTACCAGCAGCTCGCGACCCCCGGTCGCGGAGGCCTGACCGCGGCGACATCAGGACGCCTCTCCGCGGCTCCAGAGCGGCCCGCCCCTCCCCGGGGGTGGGCCGTTTCTGTTGCTCTCCGGACGTGTCGAGTGGTAGAAGTCGAGGGTCGACCGACACCTCCACACCTCGATGGGAGACGAGCATGACCCCCTTCACCTACTGGCTGGCCGTCTCCACGGTGCTCCAGCTCTCCCATCCCGCGCTGGCGACCGTCATCCCGGCCTTCGCGAACATGGCCGGTCTGCTGGGTGTGGGGATCCCCCTTGTCGTGGGCTACGCCTGGGCGCGTCAAGCCGGAGTGTCCGGGGGTGCCGCCTTCAGCCGTGGATTCGTGCTCGGATGGATTCCAGCGCTGATCGGGCTGGTGCTGGCGCTCTACCTCGGCCAGGTCGGGACGTCGATCCTGATCCTCGGCGGCCTGTCGTCGGGCGTGGCCGGTGGGCTCGGTGCGATGGTCGGGGGGCGCGGACGCGGGAAGGCCTGAGGCGGCGCCCTCTCGTCAGGCTCGGACCGTCAGCCTGCCGGGTGTCCCCTCGACGAGCCGACCGATCGCGGCCGCGTCCAGTCCGGCGTCACGGAGATCTCCCAGCAGCGACTCCGAGCGGTCCGGGTCCACACACAGCAGGAGTCCACCCGACGTCTGGGCGTCCGCCAGCAGGATGCGCGTCGTGGCGTCGATGGCCTCGTGGAAGTCCACGTCGGGTGTGACATCGGTCAGGTTCCGCCGACTTCCGCCCGGCACATGACCCGCCTCGGCGAGCGATCGAGCGCCCTCGAGAATGGGCACGCTCGCGGTCTCCAGCTCCGCCGCCACGCCGGAGGCTCGGCAGAGGGTCCGAAGATGTCCCAGTAGCCCGAAGCCCGTCACGTCCGTGCCCGCGCGAACTTCATAGCTGCTCGCGACGCGGGCCGCCTCCGCGTTCAGCATCGCCATCTTCTCGACCGCGGCGCCGAGCGTACCGGCGTCCACGGCCCCCGCCTTGATGGCGGTCGTGATCACGCCGATCCCGAGCGGCTTCGTCAGAATGAGTACGTCGTCCGGACGGCCCGCCGCATTCGTCACGAGACGGTCGGGGTGTACCTCGCCGATGGCGACGAGGCCGTACTTGGGCTCGGGGTCGTCGATCGAGTGCCCCCCCAGGATCGGCACGCCGGCCTCCCGCGCGACCTCGGCACCGCCGGCGATGATCTCTTCGGCGATCCCCTCGCCCAGGTGCTCGCGTGGGAAGGCGAACAGGTTCAGCGCGAAGAGTGGACGGGCCCCCATCGCGTAGATGTCCGAGAGCGCGTTGGCCGCCGCGATCCGCCCGAAGTCGCGCGGCTCGTCCACCACGGGACCGAAGAAGTCCACCGTCACCACCAGAGCGCGATCGTCGGACAGCAGATACACGCCGGCGTCGTCCCCCGTCGAGGCGTCGACGAGGGATCTGGGGTCCTCCACGGGCATAAGGTGACGCAGAACCTGCGACAGCTCGGACATCCCGAGCTTGCAGGCTCAGCCGGCGCCGTGACTCAGCTGAGTGAGCCGCAGGCGAGACCGCTCGTCACGTGGCGTGTCGGTCATGCGGGGTCTCTTCCCGGTCCTCTTCGGACCATTCGCGGAAACGGGTCGATGGAATAGTGTAGGTACAGGTGCCCGGTTCGTGATGTTCGAACCGCGCCGTGCGCCCGCAACCTAGGGCGACCCGCACCGACTCGCACACGCAGCCTTCCACGCAGCCATCCGAGAGGTCTCGTGACCGCACCCGCCCGATCACCGCGCCAGCGGTTCGTCAACGAACTGAGACAGACCGAAGGCGAAATCGATCTGGCCCGTGCCGCCCTTCTCATCGCCTGCGAACAGTACCCGCAGCTTCCTGTCGATCTCTACCTCGGCAGGCTGGACCAGCTCGCCGAGCGGGTACTCGAACGCCTCGAGGGGGAGACGGCGCCCACGCTCGTGCTCCAGGAACTGGTCGAGACGCTCTTCAAGCGGGAGAAGTTCAGAGGAAATCACGACGCGTACTACGATCCCCGGAACTCGTTTCTGAACGACGTACTGGATCGTCGGGTGGGAATCCCGCTGACGCTGGGCATCGTGATGCTGGAGGTCGGCTGGCGCCTGGGCCTCGACCTGGAGGGGGTCAACTTCCCGCACCATTTCCTGGTCCGCTTCCGCGGAGAGTCGATGTCGCTGCTGATCGACGCGTGGGACGAGGGTGAGATCCGCTTCGAGGACCAGGCGCAGGAGCTGCTGGACCGCGTGTACGGCGGAATGGTGCGTCTCCGTCCCGCCTTCCTGGCGGCGGCGACCCGGCGTGACATGCTGGCGCGCCTCCTGACGAATCTGAAAGGCGTGTACCTGAACGCGCACGACGACGATCGCGCGATCTCCGCGGTCGAGCGACTCCTCCTGATCCGCCCCGAGGCGATCTCGGAGCGGAAGACCCTCGGTCTGCTGCTGGCTCGCCGGGGTCGGGGCGAGGAGGCGCTCCACCACCTGAACGAATATCTGCACTCCCTCCCGGAGAGTTCGTCGGATGCCCGACGCATCGCGTCGCTGATCGAGCGCATCCGGGCGGGGGACACCCTCGATCCCTCGGAGCTCGAGGGGGAGGACGTGGGATGAGCCGTGAGATGAGTGGATCGGACGCAGGGAGCCGCGCCGGCGACACCGGTACCGACGAGGCCACGCAGGGCTATCGCGCCGCGACGACGTCCGTCGCGGTCGTGGATCGCTCGGATCTGCGGTTCTGGCGATTCACCGGACGTGATCCCGCCCGCATGCTGACCGGGATCGTGTCGGGGCGGATGCCGGCGCTTCCCGCCCCCCTCACCGATCCGGCCGCCGTCCCGGGTGTCGCCTCGCGGAACGACGACGGCGTCGGAATCGAGCGGGGCGAGGTCACGCGGCACACCGTACTCACGCCGAAGGGACGCATGGTCGCGGAACTCCGACTCGGCCGGGAGGTCGTGTCCGAGGACGAGCCCCACATCCTCTGGGCGCTCGTGCCGCGGGCCGCGGAGGAGGGGCTGCAGGCCTATCTGACCCGGTACCTTCCCCCGCGATTCGCGAAGGTCGACGTCCCCGACGGCGTCGACGTGCTCGGTGTGATCGGGCCCGACGCCGATGCCCTCGTGTCCCGCGTGGTGCTCGGGCTGGCCGTGGAGGCCGCAACGCTGCAGGCACTCGGGGAGGGCCGGACCCTTACGGTGCGTGACGGCACGGTGCGTGACGGCACGGTGCGTGACGGCGACGAGCCGCTCCGGCTCGTGCGCTCGGAGCAGCTGGGCGTGCCGTCGTACGAGGTCGTCGGGGCGGCGTCGGAGGTGGCGGCGACTCGACGCGCGCTCGAGGCGTCGGGCGCGACGCCGGCAACGCTCGACGACTGGACGACGCTTCGGGTCGAGGCGGGCGCGCCCGCGTACGGAGCGGACATGGACGAGGGGACGATCCCGACGGAGGCCGGGCTGGAAGAGGTCGCGATCGACCACACCAAGGGCTGCTATACCGGCCAGGAGGTCATCGTCCGGATCCGTGATCGGGGCCACGTGAACCGGAAGCTCCTGCGGGTACCGCTGGGAGACGTCGATCCGCCCGAGTCCGGCACGGAGCTCTTCGTCGAAGGTCGCGAGAAGCCAGCGGCGGAAGTCCGTACGGCGGTGCGCTCACCCCGGTTCGGTGAGACGATCGGGCTGGCCTACGTCCGTCGCGAGGTGTGGACCGGCGAGGGCGACCCGCCGGAGTTCGTGCTGCGAGGCTGACGGGCGAACGCCCGGAGGACGGGACGGGCCGCCGGGATCGCGAGCCTCGCCATCCGGCCCGGGGACGTCAGCTCGAGGAGGCCACCCCGGGCCGATCGTACGCCGCGACGATCAGGCCGCCGTGCTCCTTGCCGTTCTCGATGAAGACCTTGTTCGCGTTGTGGCCCGCCGCGAGCACGCCGGCGATGTAGACGCCGGGCACGTCGGTCTCCATGGTCTCCGGATCGTGCGTGGGGATACCGGTGGCGGCGTCCACGCTCACGCCCAGCTCGAGCAGGACGGCGGGGTTGGCGCGCCACCCCGTCATCGCGAGCACGAAGTCGTTCGGGATCGTGGTGAGCTCGCCGCTCTCCTCCGAGCGGAGGACGAGCTCGGTCGGACGGACCTCGGCGACACGGTGCTTCCAGAAGACGGGGATTTCCCCCCGATCGAGCCGGTTGTCGATATCGGGCCGAACCCAGGGCTTCACGCCGCTGTCGAGCTCCGCCGCGAAGTGCACGAGCGTCGGGCGCGCACCGTTGCGGTAGAGTTCCAGCGCGGCGTCCACGGCAGAGTTCCCCCCACCCACGACCGCCACGTCCTGATCCCAGTAGGGATAGGGCTCGTAGTACCAGTGCGAGACCTTGTCGGCGTCCTCGCCCGGCACCCCGAGCCAGTTGGGCTCGTGGAATCCGCCCGTGGCGACCACGACGGCGCGGCATCGGGTCACGGATTCCTCCCCACCGCGAACCTTCCGGGTGTGGACCCGGAAATCGCCCGCGGAGCCCTCGATCGCCACGACGTCCTCGTACTGGCGGACATCCATGTCGAAGTGCTCCACGACCCGCCGATAGTAGGCGAGCGCCTCCCGGCGCGACGGGTTGGTGTCGGGGATCGAGAACGGAACGCCCTCGATCTCCAGCTTCCGCGCGGTGCTGAAGAAGTCCATGTAGTACGGGTAGTTCACGATGGAACTCGTGACGCACCCGCGGTCGAAAAGCCTGCAGGACACATCGCCGTTCTGCGCGGCTGCGGCTCCGACGGCGATGCCGCACGGTCCCGCACCCACCACGACCAGGTCCAGAATATCGTTGGAAGTCATGGGATCTTGGGACCCGACTCCCGGGCCCGGGTTCCTCCGAATCCGTCGAGGAGAACGGCGCCCCGCCACCGCTCGGAAGGAGCCCAGCCGAGCGTCCATGCGAGGGTGGGGGCGAGGTCGAGAAGGTCCACGTCCTCGAGGACCGTCCCCGCGGCGACGCCGGCCCCGTAGAGCAGCAGGGGGACCTCCACATCCGCCGGTGCGGTCGAGCCGTGCTGAAACCGGCCGAACGCGCCTCCTCCTCCATGTGCGGCGTGCACCGCGAGCACGGCATCGGGCGGGAGTGCTGCGACCAGCCGGGCGAGCTCGGCGTCCGTCCGGGTCACCGCGTCCCTCCAGGCGTCCGACCCCCACCCCTCGGCGTGTCCGGCGACGTCGGGGTCGGAGAGGTGGAGATAGATCATCTCCGGCCCGTCGTCCGAGAGCAGGGGGAGCGCCGAATCCACGACGGCTCCCGACTCCGGGACGGCCGACAGCAGCCGGTCGAATCCGAAGGCGAGTCGACATTCGAGGATGTCGTCGAACCGCGCCAGATGGCCCGCATCGGAAAGGACCGCGGCTGTGGACAGCCCTCGGCGAAGTCCGACCCGGAACAGCGGATCGAGGCGGTTCATCTCCGGCGTGAACTCCAGCTCCTCGGAGAACAGCTGATGCGATTCGGGGCCCTCGCCCGCGAGCATGGACAGGTTGGCCGGTACGGAGAGCGTGGGCTCGATCGACCGCATGCGGAGGGCGACCGCCCCCTCTGTCGCCAGCCGGTCGAGTGTGGGAAGGGGGAGGCTCTCGAGTGCCTCGGCCGGCAGCCCGTCGATCGCCACGACCACGAGCCGGCGCGCCACCGCGGCCGTGACGCGCGGATCGACGTCGTTGATCGGACGACCGGGGAGGAGCGCGAAGACGGGCCATTCCCCCGCCTCGAGCGGACTCGGCCCCAGCGTGCCGACCGCCCACCCGTCCGCGTCGGTCGTGTCGACGCCGACCCGCTCCTCGCCCGCCCAGGCGAAGAACACAGGCTCTTCCGGCATCGGTCGGCCTTCCGTGTCGAGGACGCGGGCTCGCACGATGGAGTCGGGAGGTGTGAAGCCGGGGCGGCCGACTCGGCCGGCCGCCGGCTCGATCTCGACCGAGCCGGGCGCGCGGAGGATTCGGAGGTCACGGATCGCGCGCGCCTCCCCGAGGGTCGCGACGACCGAACCCGTGCCCGGGCGGGCGTCCAGTATCCAGGTCTCGGCCCACCCGTCGGAGTCGGTGGGGGCCGTGGTCTGCGACAGCCGACCGAGGTGCGACGGCAGCTCGAACCGGACCCGCACGCCGGTGAGTGCCCTCCCGTCCACGGTCGCACGCACGCGGATGGGCTCGGGCGCCGTCGAGCCGGCCTCGAAGACGAACTCGGACGAGGTCGCGAGCTCGAGGGTGGCCCCGTCCGGCACGTCGGGTTCGGGG
>DATFJS010000414.1:0-3451 GCA_035269045.1 Longimicrobiales bacterium
TCTTGGTGCCGTCCGTGAAGGTGATGTCGCGTCCGTTCGCGCGATTGAGCGAGTGGTCCTTGGCCTGGTAGCCGTCCACCACGATCTCGGTGCCGGGCGTCAGGCAGTCGCGATGCAGCCCCCGCCGAAGCAGCACGTTCGGCGTTCCGCCCTCCACCATCCAGACCTCACCGGCACGGTCGCCGGAGACGGGGCCCTCGATCTCCGCGACCTCCAGGTGGATCCACGTATGGGGGTTCACCCATTCGAGCTTCGTGATCGTGCCCGTCATCTTGACCGGCGCGTCGCGGTCGAACTCCGCACCGAAGGCGTGGTGGGCGAGGGCGGGGTTCGCCATCAGCAGAAGCGTGCCGAGGCCGGCGATCGCGAGCATGCCGAGGCAGAGAATCGTGGTGGTTCTGGTCATCGTGGAGCTGTCTCCTTGTGTGGCCGGCTTCGAGGCACGGGCGGTGCGGATGCCGTCGGTTCGTGGATTCACGGGTTCCCCCCCGGGCCGCCGCGTGCCTCTTCGGCTCGGGCCCCGCGGAGCACGTTCTCGAGGGCGTAGTTCGCTTCGTGGCACGCGTACTCGTACAGCAGGCCGTCGAGCGCCTTGAAGGGAATCTCACCTCGGATCCTCTCGTCGAACATGATCGGATCCTCGACGGTGAACTCGTAGTTGATCGTCGTCTCGTCTGCACGCGTGAAGCGCTCGGTCACGCGGACCTCCTCGGAGGGGCGGAACTGTGCCCCGGACATCGCGAAGAGGACCTGATCGGGATGCAGGTTGGTCGTCTCGACCACCAGGGTGTTCCCATCCCAGCGACCCCACGAGTCGCCGAACCACGGCCTCATGTGATCCGGGAGAGGGTCCGGCTCGCCCAGACGGATGATCCGGACGTCGTGCACCATCTCCGTCATGATCATCACGTGCGTGGGCGTCTGCACGATCGTGTAGTTGTTGTTGTAGAAGTAGTTCGGCGTCATCGGCGGTCCGGCATTCGTCCCGAAGGAGACGACGCAGCGTTCCGCCAGCGGGCGGTTCTCGGGGTTGTCGTACTCACCGAACCGGGCCACGAAGGCCGCCTGTTCGGCGACGAGCCTGGCCCCCGCCTCGGTGAAGGGCGGAAGCTGCCCGTTCGACGGCTCCACGAGCAGAGAGCTTCGCGGCTCGCCGTCGTAGACCGCGACATCGTCCCCGGCGTCGACGAAGAAGTAGTTGTAGCCCCCGGTCCCCCCCGTAGCCGCGTCGAACAGCGCGTCGCCCGTGACCTCGCCGCCCACCGGTGGCAGGTCGCGATCCGGGTCACTCGCCTGGAGCGCTTCCTGGATGAAGTCCTGGCGCCCGTCGACGAGCATCTCGACCTGCTCCGGCGTCAGCACCGGGCCGAGACCCGGCGGCCGATCGATCGGTGTCATGGTCCCGTTCGTCCAGTTGCCCTGGAGGTCGGGGTGGCCGAAGGAGGTGCGCGGCGGGGTCCACTCGGCGCTGATCTGCGCGGCGGCCGGCGCGGCGAGACCGAGCGTGAGCAGTGTGAGCGTACCGATCGCCACGCCATGAAGGCCTCCTTCGCGGCACACCATTCGGGCCTTCATCGCCCCGCTCCTTCACGCGCGTCGGGACCGACGGTCGGCTCTAGGCCGGGGGGCCGGTCGTCGCGAGGCTCACGAATCGGATTCTTCCGCAGATGACCGTACATGAGCTCCTCGACGAACTCGACGCACTTGAACTGCCCGAGGCGGGCCGCGGGATCGACGTTGCGATAGAGCGGCATCCGGATCGTCCACGGACGTTCGTACGTGTCCGGGTCGTCGAGTGTCGCCTCGTACAGGATGTGATCCGGTCCCGTCATCGTCCATCGCTCGGTGACCGTGAGGCCCGGGCCGTGATGATTCCCCGCACGGTCCAGCCAGGTCTCCCCGTTGAACCCGTTCACGGTCACCACGAACGTGTCGCCGTCCCAGCTCCCCACCGACTGTCCCATCCAGGAGTCGACCTGCGGGGGACCGGGGTTGTCGAGATAGACCTCCCGTACCGCTCCCGCGTACTCGTAGGCGACGAAAAACCGGCTGTCCGACTGGAAGATCTGGAAGGGGAACGGCATGTAGGTCGCCCGCGGGATTCCGGGCAGGTAGCAGCGAATTTCCGGATCCCGCTCGAGCCAGTTCGTCCGGTTCTCGTTCCGCGTGGCTCTCGCCTCGGCCCGGTACGGGATCTCGCCGCCCACGACGACCCCGTAGCCCGACGGGACGGACCCCACGGCGCCCAGTGCGAGAACCGCCTCGGCGGGGACCGGTACGACGGGGCCCTCCTGCATCGCGAGCGCGGGACGGGCCGTGTGCGGTTCGATGTCCCAGTGCGCATTCCCGAGGGCCTGCCAGATTCCGCTCATGTCGGGGCGGCCTTCCGGGGTCCTCGGTATCTCGCCCGACTGGGCCTCGACCCGGAGCGGAGCAACCGAAAGGAGGCTCACCGTCACCAGCACCGCGAACACTCTACCCATCCGGACCTCCTTGCCTGGTCGTCACCCGCGGGAATATCCGCCCAACCTACGGGCGGGTGGTGAACCGGGCGAATCCGAGCATCTACAGCACGCCGAGGGTCCTGGCAGTCGTGCGTGCTCGCACGGGCGAGCGCGGAGGCGGCGACTGCACGCCGCGCGTCAGCCCCCGACCACCACCCGCGCCGCATCCCAGCCTCGCTGCCCGTCGGCGTCCACGGCGGTGACCGCCACGGTCGTCCCGGTGGGGGGCGCGGGAATGAGCGTCGACATCCGTGATCCGGCAGGAGCCGGCTCGGCCGACTGGATGCGGCGGGTTCGAGTGAGCCCCTCCCCGTCGATCCACTCCAGCTCGTAGGCGATGACATCCGACTCCGGCGCGGCCGTCCATTCGAGCTCGACCTCGTCCCCGTACCGGGTGGCCGTCAGGCCGCTCAGCCGCGACGGCGTCGAGGCGAGCAGCATGATGGTCGCGGCGGTCGTCTTCGCGACCTCGCCGACCAGCTCGTGGTTGATGGTCTCGAGCCGGTCCGTGTACTGGTGGTAGTGCGGGTTGGACAGCACCGGATACGACCCGATCCCTCCCACGATGTCCCCGTAGGCCTCGTAGTAGGCGGCCGCGTCCGTGCTCTTGTAGTAGAGCGCGTCGTAGGTGATCAGATCGCTGAACTGGATGGCGGCCGCGTGCTGGATGTCGCGGATGCCGGGGTTCGAATAGC
The DNA here is from genome assembly GCA_035269045.1 of Longimicrobiales bacterium. GTDB lineage: Bacteria > Gemmatimonadota > Gemmatimonadetes > Longimicrobiales > Gaopeijiaceae > Gaopeijia. The sequence goes on from DATFJS010000414.1 coordinate 3,200, forward strand.
GGATCGTGTTGTCGAGTCGATGATCGCCGGCCCATCCCACCATGTCGTTGTTGAGTGCCCCCACGATGCGCTTGCCGCTCTCCTGCGCCATCGCGACGTAGCGGCGGCTTCCCAGCAGACCCGACTCCTCACCGGTGAAGAAGGCGAGCTCGATCGTGGCCTCCTGCGGTCGGTCGGCGAGCACCCGCGCGACCTCGAGCAGCGCCGTCGTCCCGGACGAGTTGTCGTCGGCCCCGGGACCACGCGTGGAGG
>DATFJS010000415.1:0-3988 GCA_035269045.1 Longimicrobiales bacterium
CGACCTCGAGGAGCACACCGTGACGGTCGGCTCCGATGGACGGGTGACCGCAAGCATCGTGGCGCGCGTCGTGACCGTCGAGGGACGGGTCGATGGCGACATCGAGGCCCGCGAGCGCATCGTGCTGCGGGCGTCCTCGCAGGTCGAGGGTGACATCACCGCTCCGCGCGTGGTGCTCGAGGACGGCGCTCGTTTTCGTGGTGGTGTGGACATGGGAGAGGCCGGCGCCCGGACGTCTTCCAGCGGCTCCTCCTCCTCGACGGGGAAGGCCGGAGAGGCGTCGAGTGGGTCGAAGGGCAGCGGCTCGAACGGGTCCAGGGACACCTCGCCCGGTTCGTCGTCCCGCCGCGAGGCCACCGCATCCGCATCCAGCTCCGTGAAGGGGTCGTCGAGCTGAGGGAGGTTCGACGTGGGGTGGTTGGACCGGTTCACGGGAGAGGACGCGCAGGTCGCGGAGACGGTGTCGGAGCCTGAGGCACCCGACGCCCTCGACCGACCTTCGCTCGGCGTGAAGGCACTGTTCGACGGGGTCGAGCTGGATGCGGCCCACTCCGTGCTCGACCTCGGCCCCTCGTCGGAGTCCAGCTTCAACGTGTACGGGCGCTATGCGCGTCGGATCCGGTTCGCCGACCTGTTGCGCGAGGAGCGCCGACGCGACCTCTCGCGCGCGCTGGACGACTCCGTGCCCCCCCAGCCCGATCGGCCGTACGACCTGATCCTCGCATGGGATCTGCTGGATCGGATCCCGTCCGAGTCGCGTGCTCCCCTCGTGGCGAGGCTCGCCGAACTCTCGGCTCCGCGCGCCCGACTCCATGTCCTGGTCGACGCCTCCGACCGAATCACCGTGCAGCCGTACCACTTCACGCTGCTGGACGTCGACCGCGTGCGGTACACTCCGGCCGGTACCGAACGACCGGCTCGGGAGGGACTTCTGCCCGCCGAGGTCGAGCGACTGCTCGCCCCCTTCGAGGTCGTGCGCGCGTTCACCTCGCGCTCGGGCATGCGCGAGTACGTGGGAATCCTCGAGTGAGGCGAACGCGAGCGCAGGCCCTGGCCGGCCTCGCGGCGCTGATGACGGTGTGCGTCGCCTCGACGCCCGATTCGGCTCACGGCCAGGTGATCCGGAGTTACGAAGCCCTCGATCGGGAGGCGGGCGAGGGGTGGTACGCGACGCTGGGGCTCGCCCTCGACGCCTCCGGCGGCAACGTCGAGTATGCCGAGGCGGATATCTCCGGCGCGTGGGGATACAAGGGCGATCGGCACTTCGTCCGCCTCTATCCCTCGCTGCGCCTTCGACGGGAGGACGGGGACACCCGGGAGGAGGAGCGTTCGGCCCACCTGCGCCACTCGTACCGATTCACCGAGCGACTCCGCAGCTACAGCTTCCTCCAGTATCAGACCGACGCCGCGCTCGACCTCGAGCGGCGCGTGCTGGTGGGCGGGGGGATGCGTACCCGCGTCGTCGAACTGGACGACGGAGGCATCGACGTCGGACTCGGCGTGATGTGGGAATCCGAACGGACGCCCGTGGAGGGCGAGGTCACGGATGTGCGGGGCGCCAACCTGGTCGTCGCGAACGGGTCGGCCGGTGCGGTCGACCTGAACTTCGCCGGCTTCTTCCAGCCGGTGCTGAGCGACTGGGCCGACCACCGGGTCGCGGCATCGGGCACGGCCGCGGTCCCGCTCGGAGCGGGATGGTCGCTGACGGTGTCCGCACGATGGCGTCGCGACTCGCGCCCTCCCGTCGAGATCGGACGGGACGACTATGGAATGACGGTGGGACTCAGGTTCAGCATCGACTGACGGCGCGGCACATGCGGCCGCGCGGTCCGACGCGTGCCGCGCGCCGTTGCGTCACGCGTCGACCGCGAACCCGGCCTCCTCCAGCTCATGGGCCTGCGTCGCATCGTCGTGGTGCACGATCTTCCCGTCGAACAGGTGCACCTGCCGCTCGGCCACGTGCGCATAGCGGGGATCATGGGTCACCATGCAGATGGTCGCGCCGTCGCCGTGGAGTTCCTCGAGAAGTCCCATCACCGCGTTCCCGTTGGTCGAGTCGAGGTTCCCCGTCGGCTCGTCGGCGAGCAGGATAAGCGGCCGACCCGCGATCGCGCGGGCCACGGCCACTCGCTGCTGCTGACCACCCGAAAGCTGGCTCGGGTAGTGCTTCGTCCGGTGATCCATGCCCACGCGGGCCAGCGCCTCGCGGACCCGAACCCGTCGCTCGTCGGTCGGCATGTCGCGGTAGGTGAGCGGGAGTTCGACGTTCTCCTCGACGGTGAGGTCGCCGATCAGGTTGAAGGCCTGGAAAATGAACCCGATCGCCTCGCTGCGGATTCGCGCACGCTGCGCCGATCCGAGGTTCTCGACCGGCTCACCGTCGAGCAGGTAGCGTCCGCCCGTCGGGCTGTCGAGCAACCCGAGGATGGACAGCAGTGTCGTCTTGCCGCAGCCCGACGGGCCGGCGATCGAAACGAACTCTCCCGGCCGCACCGTGAGGTCGACTCCGCTCAGCGCGTGGGTCTCGAGATCGTCCGTCCGAAAGACCTTCCCGAGCTGGTCGAGCCGGATGATCGGCTTCGTGACGGGCGTGTGAGCCGGAGCGATCCGGGGCTCTGCGGTGGACTCGGTCGTGGTTGCCGTCTTCATGGTGGATCTCCTGTCGGGCGAGGTGTTCGCGGGATTGGAAGCTTCGGTGCGGTCCGGAGAATCGTGAGCCTTCATCGGATGCGGATGCGGTCGTGGCCCTCGGCCCGCTCGATCCGGGTCAGGATCACGACGTCGCCGGGGCGCAGCCCTTCCGTGACCTCCATGTCCTGAACCGACGCGGCGCCGAAGCGGACCTGCACCCGCTCCGCGTACTCGCCGCCATCGGTCATCCTGAAGACCGTGGATGTCTGACCGGCCTGCGCCGCCTGAGGGCGTCCGACGTGCACCACATCGTCCAGCCGCTCGATCACGACCTCACCCTGCACGCTCAGGTCGGGCCGGGCGGAGGCCGGCAGCGATTCGGGCAGGACCACGTCGATCGTGATCGTTCCGTTTCGCACCGCGGGGTCGATTCGGGTGACCCGACCCTCGATCGTGTCACTGCGGGTGTCGATGCGGGCCGTCTGGCCGACCGTGATCTCCGCGGTCTGCGTCTGCGGAATCCGCAACTCGGCCTTGAGCCGTCCGGGCACCACGACGCGTCCGAGGTTCTGGCCGGACTGCACCCACTGGCCCTCCTGGAGCGCCACGCCGAGCGGAGCGAGGACGCCGCCCACCGGCGTGGTGACCGTCAGCGAGGCGAGCCGGTCACGGTTGAACGCGACCTGCTCCTCGAGCCGGCGGACCTGATTGAGCTGGGCGTCCAGCTGCTCCTGTTCGGAGTTGACGAGGATGTCGAGTTGGCCCTCCGCGAGGGCGAACCTGTGCGTCAACTCCTGGGCGACCTCCTCGCTTCGTTCCAGTTCGGCGCGCGCGACCGCGTCGGGATTGAGCTCGTGGAGACTCCGGTTCGCCTCGTGGACGCGCTCGGCATCCCGAAGTTCGGTCCGCAGCGTCGTGACCTGCGCCTCCTGGGTCAGGCGCTGGGTCTGAAGCGTGGAGCGGAGCTGCGTGAGCTGCGACTGTGCCGCCGACAGCTGCGTCTGCGCGTCCAGCAGCTGCATCTGGACGTCCGGGTTGGACATCTCCATCAGCACCGTGCCGGGCTCGACCTCCGCGCCCGGGAGCACGTGGATGCGTTCGATCCGTCCGTTCGTCACCGCCGTGATCCAGCGTGCCTGCTCGGGTACGAGGGTTCCGGGGGCCCCGACGGTCCGTATCATCGTGCCCTGCTCGACGGTGTCGACCCAGACGGTCGCGCGATCGACGCCGGGGGCCGCGGAGGGAAGGGCGTTCGCGGTCACGACGGCCAGAGGGATCGCGAGTACGGCCGCGCCGATCCAGACGATCAGTTTCCGGTTCTTCTTCGGCCGGGTGTCTCGGATGATATCCATGGTTC
>DATFJS010000416.1:0-3236 GCA_035269045.1 Longimicrobiales bacterium
GGCGAGCACACGACGCACTTCTCGATCGTCGACGCCGAGGGCAACGCGGTCGCCATCACGACGACGATCAACTCCTGGTACGGGAGCAAGGTCACCGTCGACGGTGCGGGCTTCGTCCTCAACAACGAAATGGACGACTTCACGTCCAAGCCGGGGGTCCCCAACCAGTTCGGTCTCGTCCAGGGAGAGAACAACGCCATCGCCCCGGGCAAGCGGATGCTGTCCGCGATGACGCCCACGATCGTGCTCGATCCGGACGGTGAACTGTTCATGGTGACCGGAACACCCGGCGGATCCACCATCATCACCACGACGTGGCAGACGATCTCGAACGTCGTCGACCTCGGTATGAACGTCAGCCAGGCGGTGCTCGCCCCACGCTTCCACCATCAGCACCTTCCGGACCAGATCTTCGTCGAGCCCGGCGGATTCTCGGCCACCACGCTCGAGGCGCTGCGCGAGCGGGGCCACACGATCGTCGAGCGTGGCGGGGTGTCCGGCGACGTCCAGGCCATCCGGATCCTCGACGACGGCACCCTCGAAGCGCAGTCCGATCCGCGACGCGGGGGCGCCGCCGTCGGGTGGTGATCCCGTCCCCCGTTACCTTCACCCGATGAAGAACCTCCGCCACCTCATCCCCTACTACCGGCCGTACCGCACCGGCCTGATCGTGGGGCTCGTGTGCGTGGCGTTCGCCCAGGGCCTCGGGAACGTGGTCCCGTGGTTCATCAAGCTGGCCATCGACACGCTCGGCGAGCCGACCGCCACCTCCGGCGACGTCGGCGTGCTGGTCGGAGCCATGCTCGGCATCGCGCTGCTCGCCGCCGTGGCCCGCTACGGGATGCGTCAGCTGCTCAACGGGATCTCGCGGAAGATCGAGGTGGACCTGCGCGAGGATTTCTTCGCCCACCTGCTCCGGCTCGACGCCTCCTTCTATCTGGAGACGCGGACCGGCGACCTGATGAGCCGGTCCACGAACGACATCCTGGCCGTCCGCCAGGCGGCCGGCCCGGCCCTGATGTACGTGGTCAACGCGCTCGTCGGCTTCGCCGTGGCCCTCTCCTTCATGCTGGCGATCAGCCCGCAGCTGACGCTGGTCGCGCTCGTCCCCCTCCTCGCCCTGCCGCCGGTCGTGCTCGTCTTCGGCCGGATGATCCATCGCCGGTTCGAGCAGATCCAGGAGCAGTATTCGACGATGTCCACGATGGTGCAGGAGAACCTCACCGGTCTCCGCATCGTCCGATCGTACGTGCAGGAGAAGGACCAGCAGCGGCGCTTCGACGAGCTCGCCGACGCGTACCGCGACCGCAACATGGCGCTGGCGCACGCCTCCGGGGCGTTCCATCCGGCGATGGGACTGATCGCGGGCCTCGGCATGATCGTCGTGCTGTGGCTGGGCGGCCTCCAGACGATGGACGGGACGATCACCCTCGGCGACTACGTGGCCTTCTTCCTCTACCTCGCGCAGATGATCTGGCCGATGATCGCGCTCGGGTGGGTGACGAACCTGTTCCAGCGCGGAGATGCCAGCATGGGTCGCCTCCTGCGGATCATGGAGCGCGAGCCGGCGGTGACGGGACCGGTGGAGACGTCGGTGGGCGAGTTCGCCCCGGCCGCGCTCGACGTGGCGGGCCGAATCGAATTCCGGAACGTCCACTTCCGCTATCCCGGAACCGAGCGGGACGTGCTGCGCGGCATCGACTTCGTGGCGGAGCCCGGCACGACCACCGCGATCGTCGGAGGTACGGGCGTCGGGAAGACCACGCTCATCGAGATGATTCCGCGGATCCACGATCCCACGGAGGGTGAGGTGCTCCTCGACGGGGTCCCCCTCACGGAGCTCGATCCCGAGGCCCTCCGGACGGTCGTGGGCATGGTTCCTCAGGACGCCTTCCTCTTTTCCGAGACCCTCCACACCAACATCGGCCTCGGACTGACCGACCTGCCGGAGGAGGTGCGGGGAGAGGTCGAGGACCTGACCGTGGATCCACGCGTGGAGCGGGCGGCGCGCGTGGCGCAGCTTCACGACCAGATCGTGGAGTTCCCGGATGCGTGGAAGACGAAGCTCGGGGAACGCGGCATCAATCTGTCGGGGGGCCAGAAGCAGCGGGCGACCCTCGCACGGGCGGTCGCGCGCGACCCCGGGATCCTGATCCTGGACGATGCCCTCAGCGCCGTCGACACGCGCACCGAGACGAAGATCCTGGCCGACCTGCGGGACGTCATGTCGGAGCGGACCTCCTTCATCATCTCGCACCGGATCAGCGCGGTGATGCACGCCGATCAGATCCTGGTGCTGGAGGACGGACACATCGTCGAGCGCGGCACCCACGACGAACTGGCGCGGGGAAGCGGGATCTACGCGGACCTGCTTCGACGCCAGACGCTCGAGGAGGAGGTCAGATCCGCTCCTGAAGCCACTCCGGCGTGAGGCCACCGAGGTACTGCGCCAGGATCGTGAACTGGCCGCTGACCAGCAGCACGCCGAGGAGGATCAGGAGCAGACCGGACGCCCGCTCGAGCCACGGGATCCAGGGCCGGATCCGCTTCATCGAGTGGAGAAATCGGTCGAGCGCGAGCGCCGCGAGAACGAAGGGGATCGCGAGCCCCGCCGAGTAGGCGAGCAGCAGCCCCATCCCGGACCAGACCGTGTCCGACGTTCCGGCCAGCGCCAGGATGCCGGCCAGAACCGGTCCGATGCAGGGCGTCCATCCCGCCCCGAAGGCCATCCCTACCGCGAAGGTCCCGAAGTGCCCCGCGGGCTTGTCGGCGAGCTGCACCCGACGCTCGCGCATGAGCGGCATGATCCGGAAGACACCCATCAGGTGGAGGCCGAGGATCAGCAGCACCACGCCGCCGACCTGGGCGATCAGGTCCCGGTAGGTGAGGAACACGGCACCGAGGAACGAGGCGGACGCCCCCAGAAGCACGAAGACCGTCGTGAAGCCCGACACGAACAGGCCGGAGTGCAGGAGGATGCTGTTGCGGTCGGTCGGCTCCTCGAGCTCCTCCAGGGTCATCCCCGTCACGAAGGAGAGGTAACTCGGCACCAGCGGCAGCACGCAGGGCGACAGGAACGACAGCAGCCCCGCGGTCACCGCGATCGCGATCCCGAGTTCCTGGTTCATCCGCGCCTGCTAGCGTTCGTCACGATGGTCTCCGTCCTCGATGTGGTGGTCGTCCCTCGCCGCGTGGGAATGCAATGACTCGGCGGCTCTCGCCTCCGCGTCGTTCCG
>DATFJS010000417.1:0-2300 GCA_035269045.1 Longimicrobiales bacterium
ACAACGAGACGGCCGCCGGCAAGGCGGCGAACCGTCGGGTGGAGATCCGCCCGGACTGCTGAGGCTCGTGGCCATGCTGGAATCGCGCCTACGGCCACCCTACCTTCGCGGCTCGATTCCCCCGAGACGGAATGCATGATGCAGATGACACGCGGACCGCTGGTTCTCCTCGTCGCCGCGCTCGCGGCCACCGCCTGCGCGGACGCCTCCTCGGACGCACCCGAGGGCGTCGTGGAGGCGACCTCCCTTCTGGGCGACCCCCTCCTCCGCCCCGCCATCACCGGTGAGACCCTCGCCATCTACCAGACCAACCTCGAGGCCGCCCTCGCGGACCGGGCCGCCGACCCGGACGACGCCGACGCCTGGATCTGGGTCGGGCGTCGCCTCGCGTACCTCGGTCGGTACCGCGAGGCGATCGACGTCTACACGGAAGGCCACGAGCGGTGGCCGGAGGACCCGCGCTTCCTGCGTCATCGCGGACACCGCCACCTGACCATTCGCGAACTGGAGGCCGCGGAGCGCGACTTCGAGGCTGCGTGGTCACTGATCGAAGCGGCCGGCACACCCGACCAGGTCGAGCCCGACGGCCTCCCCAACGCGCTCGGAATTCCGGTGAGCACGCTCCACTCGAACATCCGCTATCACCTCGCTCTCGCCCGCTACCTGCAGGGTGACTTCGAGGGGGCGGCGGAGGCGTGGCGAGCCGATGTGGAGGCGGCCGTGAACCCGGACATGACGGTCGCCAGCAGCTACTGGCTGTGGCTCACGCTCTCACGGCTCGGGCGGGACGCACGGGCGGCCGCCGTGCTCGAGCCCATCGACGCCGAGATGGAGATCATCGAGAACACGGCGTACCACGACCTGCTCCTGCTGTTCAGGGGCGACCTGGAGCCGGCCGATCTGCTCGGATCGGGCGAGGACGCGCTCCAGAACACCACCACGGCCTACGGGGTGGCGGCCTGGCACCTCGTCAACGGACGCGACGAGGTCGCGAACGAGATGTTCGAGGGAATCGTGTCGGGAGACGGACCGTGGGCGGCCTTCGGGTACCTCGCTGCAGAGGCCGAACTGACAGGCTGAATCACCGCGCATGGCCGGTCGGCGCCGCAGGCGCGTGCCGACCACGCCGGCTACTCCCGCACGCCGCCGATCGCGAGCGACACCCACCCGAGCACCGCGCCCACGCCGAGCGCCATCAGCAGCGTCCCGGGCGCTTCTCCGAAGAGTCCGAGCATCCCCCCGGCGAGGACGAGTTCGACCACCAGGACCGCCGCGAGCATCGCGGCCGCTCCGACGACGGCCATGACCCGGCGTGAGACGGCTCTCCGACTGCCGCTCGCCAGAAGAGCGCCCGAGAGAATCACGAAGAGCACACCTCCGATCACGACCGTGAGGAGGGCGAACGGATCGACGGGGACACCCATCGCACCGGCACCCGTGAGGGCGTCGAACGTGAGCAGCGCCCACGCGATCAGGAAGCCGCCGACCGCCCAGCCGAGGGCGGTGAGCAGGGTACGTGCGGCAAGTCGGGGGATCCCACTCATCTATCGCTCCCGTCGTTCCCCGGTGAGACGGTCTGCTCGGGCGCGGGGCGCAGCGCGCTCTCCGTCTCGGGCAGCTCCTCGCCGCGCAGCGCCGCGTGCCCGATCCGGGCGAGATTGATCGAGTTGCCGAGTATCCGGACCGCCTCCTGCGGGGCGTGGAACCCCATCGAGTTCTCCGCCTCGATGTAGTCGGCCAGGAACTGCGCCCTGCGCTGGTAGTCGCGAGCGCGCTCGAGCCATGCCTCGGGGGTGTCCTCCTCTGCGGCCGCTCCGATCGCCCGCGTGAGCTGCAATGTCGCGTCGATCGCGATGTTGCGCATCTCGTAGGTCCGATCCTGGATCTGGTTCACCCGGCCGAGAAGCTCCTGCTCCGCCTGGGTGTGACACGTCTGACAGGCGTTGTCGATGTTGAGCATGGGGCTTCGGACCCAGTGATCGCTGATCTTCATCGCGCCCTCGCGCTTGTACGGCATGTGGCAGTCCGCGCAGGCGACTCCGCTCCGCGCGTGGATGCCCTGGCTGTAGAGCTCGAACTCCGGATGCTGGGCTTTCAACGCGGGCGCCCCGCTCTCGGCGTGCGTCCAGTCGACGTGTCCATTCTCCTGATACACGGCCAGGATGCTGTCGGCCTTCAGACCCTTGCTCCACGGGTAGACCAGCCGCTTCTCGGGACCCTGGAAGTAGTACTCGACGTGGCACTGGCCACACACGTAGGTGCGCATCTCCTGTCGTGTCGCGTCCTCGTTGACGTCGTAG
>DATFJS010000418.1:0-5430 GCA_035269045.1 Longimicrobiales bacterium
AGGGCGGGCCCGCGGTCGGTGTCCCCACCCTGCGCTCCCCGGCTCCAGATGCTGCGATGGCGGGCAGCGGACTCACCCTTCTCGAAGAAGCTGCTCATGTCGGATCTCCATGCGATCGAGCTCGGGGCCGGCGGCGGGTCCGCGGGCCTCCACGACAGGGAAGCTCGGACGGGGGTGTGACAGCGCTGGACGGTCCGCGCATGGCCGACCACCCACGCCCATTGTTACTCTGCGCTCGTTCGACGACCCGACACTGTCCCACCCCTTCGGTATTCTTTCGGCGTCCTCCCCTGCTGCGCCGATCGCCCGCTCGACACGCTGTCGCCGACTTCGCCATCACGACTTCGCCATGACCACTTCGCCATGACCACTTCGCAATGACCGCCGACACCCCCACCAAGACTCAGCGGCTGCTCGATCTCCTGGCCTTTCTGGTCTCGCGCCACCAGCCGGTGTCGCGGGGCGAGATATGGGACGGCGTCGTCGGCTACCGGCGGAAGCTCGAGTCGGGCAGCGACCCGGAGAGCGTCCGGCGCGGGTTCGAGCGGGACAAGGACGAACTGCTGAAGCTCGGCTTCCCGCTCGAGACCGTGGACGTGCCGATGAACGACCCCGACGAACAGACGCTGTACCGCATCAACGCGAAGGACTTCTACCTGCCCTACCTGAAGCTGCTGCGCGAAGAGCAGGCGGACGGTGGGGAACCGGACGAGCCCGGTGTCCGGCAGCGCCCGAAACGATCGTGGCAGACGCCCGTCTCCCGCCTGGATCCCGACACCACCTGGGCCGCCGCTGAGGCGCTCCACTCGCTGCGATCCAACGATGATCTCCCGTTCCAGGCCGAGGCCGACTCCGCTTTCCGGAAGCTGACCTTCGATCTGCAGGGCGATGTGGACGGAAGGTTCGGGCCGCCGCCGGTGCTGGTGCCCGGTGACGACGAGGACACGCGGGGGCTCGTACCCGTGCTCGCCCGCGCCATCCGCGACCGACGGGTGGTGCGGTTCACGTACGACGGGATCTCGCGCGGCGAGCGCACCGAGCGCGAGGTCGAGCCGTGGTCGCTCCTCTACAAGCAGAGCCGCTGGTACCTGATCGGCCACGACCGCACCCGCGACGACCGCCGCGTCTTCCGGCTGAGCCGGATCCGGGAGATGGACGAGGTCACCGAGGGGAAGCCCGAGTTCGCGGCGCCCGACGTCGACCTGTCCGCGTGGGACGACGCAGAAGCCTGGAATCTGCCCGGCATGGACGAGCCGGAGGTGGAGGCCCTCGTCCGGTTCCGCTTCCCCCGGTCGCTGTGGGCCGAGCGGAACGACATGGGCGAGCTGGTCGAGACCGATCCCGACACGGGAGACGCCGTCCGCCGCTTCGCCGTGCGCAGCTCCGGCCCCTTCGTGCGCTGGGTCCTGGGCCAGTTGGACGACGCGGAGATCGTGGCACCCGCCGATCTGGTCGACGAGGCCCGGCGACTCCGCCAGCGCGTGATCGACGCCAACCCGAGCCTGTTCGGTCCCGACGGGGAGGGCGCACGATGAGCGCCGGGGAGACCCTTCGGCGCCTCCTCGTCCTCCTGCCGCTCGCCAGCCGCGAAGAGGGCGTCGACGTGGAGGAGGCCGCGCGCGTGCTGGGCGTCGACGTGGACCGGGTGGTCCGGGACATCGACGTGCTCACCAACCGCTCCTGGTACCTGCCCGCGGGCAGCACCGACGACCTGCAGATCCAGTTCGACGGTGGGCACCTCCGGGTGTCGGGCCCGGGGATGTTCACGCGGCCCATGCGGCTGACGAAGGGGGAGCTGCTGGCGCTGTCGGTCGCACTGCGGGTGACGGGCATGGCCTCGGACGAGGCGAAGCGGGTGTGCGCGGAGATCGAGCGGGAATTGGCGGGGGCGGCCGGGCCGGAACCCTCGACGGACAGCCTCGCGGAGGCAGAGCCCCCCTATCCGGCCGACCGCATTCCCGTCGAGGTGGCCGCCTGGTCCGAGCCTCCTCTGCCCCCTTTCGGCGATTCCGACGGCGTGCGCGATGCCTTCAGCGCCGGGGTGCTCGAGCGCCGCGTGGTGTCCTTCGCGTACCTCAAGCCGCAGGCCGACGAGCACGAGGTCCGCACCCTCGAGCCCTACCGCCTCCTCCACGCCGAGGGCGAGTGGTACGTGGTGGGCCGCGACCCGGAGAAGGACGGGCTGCGGCTCTTCCGTCTGGACCGGGTGCTGGGGGCCAGCCTCCGGCACGCGTCCTTCGAGCCCGATCCCTACTTCGACGTGGGCGACCTGGTCCGGGACGGACATGTCGCGCTGGTCACCGACGACGCGGAGCCGACCGAGGTCGAGGTGCGCTACTCCGAGCGGGTCGCGCGCTGGGTCGCCGAGCGCTGGGACGGGCGAGAGGACGGGAGCGGGGCGTATGTGGTCCAGCACCCCGTCTACGAGGAGCGGTGGCTGATGCGGACGGTGATGCGGTACGGGGGCGAGGCGAGCGCGGGCTGACCCGCCGGGGGGCCACGACCTCCAGCGTCTTGCCTGCCCGTCACACCCCCTCTACACATTGAAGCGTGCCCGACAGTCGGGCGCCCCGGTGATTTGTGACGATTGCACCCGGGTAACCAACCTGCTAAACCGTCGGGAAGCCCCGCACGGATCCGTCCGTCCGGGGGCTTTTTCGACGTGGGAGATTCCCATGACCCACGAAGCACACGACGCCGGCCATCCCGCGCCGGACGACCACGACTGCACGTTCGCCGACCGCAGCGACTCGACCGGTGGGGTGGAACAGCTCGCCGCCGACGAGTCGGACGCCTACGTGACCGAGGCGCGGCTGAAGGCCATCGACACCGCCCGCCGGCGCCTCTCCCCCGACCGGAACCTGCTCGATCAGCCGATGGAGGTGCCGTTCGTGCCGGCGATCCTCGATCGCGCGGACCGCACACGGCTGGTGCACTGGCTGGAGTACGACCCCGAGCACCCGATCATGTACTTCCTGGAGCTGGTGCCCGTGCCGGACCGGGCGCAGTGGATGCTGACCTGCCTCGAGCGGAGCGTGGTCGGCAGCCGCTTCCACATGTTCGGCCTCGTGGACGACCACGTGGTCCGGAACCACTCGGCACTCTACGACCTCCTCCTGGGCTATCTCGTCGGTGTCCCGGACCCACACCCGCTCCGGCGCTGGGCGCTGCCGACCAGCGTGATGGTGTCGGTGTCCAACCTCGCACCGGCGTTCGTGCGGGAGCTGGTGTTCGCGATGGTGGAGCCCGGACGGGAGGCGGACGTGTTCCACGAGACGGAGCGACTCATCACCCCGTGGTGTGATCCCGAGGGCCGCGACCGACGGCTCTCTCCGGACATCGCGGACCTGAGCAAGGGCATCCGACGGTCGTCGCTGGAGCGGTGGTGGTCGGTTGTGTCGAACCCGGATCACGTGCGCGCGGAGCTCGACGCGCTGCCCGCCGCCTGCGAACGCGGCGCGGCGAAGCCCCACTACACCGACGACTGAGGCCATGAACCTCACGTCCATCCACCTCGCCGATCTCGTCGAGGTCCTTCACGGCGTCGTCGCCCCGCAGCCGGTCGTGCTGCGGGGCGAGAGCCTCCCCATCCCCCCGACTAGTTCACCGGCTCGAGTCGCACGACCGCCGTCGTGTCCCCACCCCGCGCCTCCAGCGCCACGTAGATCAGCCCGTCCGGGCCCTGCCGCACGTCCCGCACGCGGCCCATGTGGTGGAAGACGGTTTCCGAGATGAAGACCCGTCCATCCTCGATCTGGATCCGGTCGATCCGCTCTCCCGACAGCCCACCGGCGAAGACGTGCCCCTGCCACTCGGGGAAGGCATCGCCGTCGTAGATCATGAAGCCCGAGGTCCCGATCGAGGGGACCCAGACGTGCAGGGGGTCCTCCATGCCCTCGCGGGTGGTCCCCTCGTGGATGGCGGTGCCGCTCCGGTAGTTCACACCGTAGCCCACGACGGGCCAGCCGTAGTTCAGCCCCGGCTGGATCCGGTTCAGCTCGTCCCCACCCTGCGGGCCGTGCTCCGTGGCCCAGAGCTCCCCGGTCTCGGGGTGGAAGGCCATGCCCTGCGAGTTGCGGTGGCCATAGCTCCAGATCTCCGGAAGCGCGCCCGCCTGCCCCACGCCCGCCTGCCCCACGAAGGGGTTGTCTTCAGGAATGCTGCCGTCCTCGTTGAGCCGCACCACGACGCCGTGGTGGTTGGAGAGGTCCTGCGCGGGGTGGCCCTCGAGGTCACCGGCCGGCCGCGCCTGACGATCGCCGAGGCTCAGGAAGAAGTGACCCTCCCCATCGAACACGATCCGCCCCCCGTAGTGGCCGGCGCCGCTGGCCTGGGCCTCGAAGATCTCCTCGACATCGCTCAGGCGGTCGTTCTCGAAGCGCGCCCGGATCACCGCGGTGGTGGATGCACGCTCCCCCTGGGGCTTGGAGTAGCTGAGGTAGATCATCCGGTTCGACGCGAACTCCGGATGTGCCACCACGTCCAGAAGTCCGCCCTGACCGGTGGCGTAGACCTCCGGGACGCCGGGGACCGCGCCCGGCAGGAGCCGGCCGTCGCGCACGATGCGGAGGCGACCGGGTCGCTCGGTGACCAGCATGTCGCCGTTCGGAAGCCAGGTCATGCTCCAGGGGACCTCGAAGCCGTCGGCGACCGTCACGACGCGGTAGTCGTGCAGTTGGGTGCGGTGGATCTCCTGGGCCTCCAGAGGCGCGGTCAGGGGCCCACCCACGGGAAGGGCGACGGCGGTCAGCAGACCGGCGGCGGCCAGGGCGAAGGCGCGTCGTATCATGGGACTACCTCGAGTCGATCGTTGGCGTCGGGGGACACCACAACTTCTCCTGCGCGGCGGAAAGGTGCCACTCCTCGGCACCCCCGCTTGCGCTCCGCGCTCGCCCTGCGACACTCCAGCATGATCCGCAGCCGCGTCGCCCGCGAGGAGTACTGGAACGTCATCACCCATGGCGCAGGCGCGATCGCGGCCGTCGCGGGCACGGTCCTCCTCGTGGTGCGCGCGTCGCTCGAGGGCGATGCGTGGGAGATCGTGGGGGTGTCGGTGTTCGGCGCCTCGGCGATCCTGCTCTACGGCGCCTCGACAGTCTACCATGCCACGCGCGACGCCGGTCGGAAGGAGCGACTCCGGCTCGTCGATCTCGCGGCGATCTACCTCCTGATCGCGGGGACCTACACCCCCTTCATGATCGACGAACTCCGCGGCGGATGGGGGTGGAGCCTCTTCGGGGTCATCTGGGGGCTCGCCCTGATCGGCGCGCTCCTGCAGACCGGCGTCCTCGCTCGCTTCCGGGCGATCTCCACCGGCATCTACCTCGCGATGGGGTGGCTCGTCCTGATCGCGGCCGTCCCGATCGTGCGCGAACTCCCCCTCCCGGCGCTCGTCTGGCTCGTCCTCGGCGGCGTCGCCTACACCGCCGG
>DATFJS010000419.1:0-6795 GCA_035269045.1 Longimicrobiales bacterium
TTGCCCAGCCCCACGTGACCTCACCCATGCGCCCGACCCTCCCCCTCCTCTGCATGCTCACCGCGACCGCCTGCACGGCGGGTTCCCCGGATCTCGCGGGCACCGAAGGCGTCGAACCCACAGGTGCCCCGCCGGCGACCGTGGTCCAGCCGGGCGCGCCCGGACAGGACACCCGGGTCGTGGAGGCCGGGAGCTTCTCGGAGTTCGATCTGCCGCCCTGGACGGAGACGGACGCCGACTTCATGTCCGGCATGATCCACCACCATGCCCAGGCTCTCCAGATGACGGCGCTGATCCCCGAGCGTTCGGTGAGCGCGGGCGTCCGGCAGATGGGCCTCCGCATGGAGATCTCGCAGCGCGACGAGATCCGACTGATGCAGCGCTGGCTCGCGGAGCGCGACCTGAACACGCCCGACGTGGTGCTCACCCCCGGCCCGACGCAGGGCATGATGGACCACGCGGCCATGGGCCACGACATGGGGGAGATGGGTGGCACCGGCGGGTTGATGCAGATGCCCGGCATGCTCAGCGCCGAGCAGATGGCCGAGCTCCGGGCCGCCGAAGGCGAGACCTTCGACCGCCTCTTTCTCGAGTACATGATCCAGCACCACACGGGGGCGATCGCGATGGTCGCGGAGCTATTCGCGACACCCGGAGCCGGGCAGGATTCCAAGGTCTTCCAGTTCGCGGACGACGTCGACGCAGACCAGCGCGCCGAGATCGACCGCATGAGGATGCTGCTGGCGCAGTACCGCTGAGCATCCCATCCTCGAATTCCTGAACGACTTTCAACCTCAGGCAGAACACGCATGAACAGACCCACGTTCGACGTATCACTCGGCTCGCGCACCGCGAAGTTCGCGGGAGCGCTCGCCCTCACCGGTCTCCTCGCCTTCCAGTCGGCTCCCGCATCCGCGCAGGACGCGGGCATGCAGATGACCGACGAACTCGTGCCGCCGGCGCTCGACTGGAATCCGAACGATCCCCGCATCGGGCTGTCCGCCGGGTGGCGCGACGCCGGCGAGGCGATCTGGAATCTCGACAAGGTCGCGACGCTGACGCGTGCCGAGGGCTTCTTCAACCCGGAGAACCCGGGCGACGGTCGGTTCAGCAACACCGACATCGCCTTCCGCGGCAACATGATGTTCCAGGGCAACTACAACGGCTTCCAGGTCTATGACATCTCGACGCCGAACGACCCGCAGCTTCAGGTGTCGGTGATCTGCCCCGGCGGTCAGGGAGACATCTCGGTCTACGGTGACCTGCTGGTCCTCTCCTCCCAGGAGACGCGTGCGCGGCTCGACTGTGGTGTCGAAGGCGTCGAGGCTCCGGTCTCCGACGAGCGGATCCGGGGCATCCGGATCTTCGACATCTCGGACATCCAGGCACCGCGTCAGGTCGCGGCCGTTCAGTCGTGCCGCGGCTCGCACACGCACACGATCCTGAAGGATCCGAACGACGACGAGAACCTCTACGTCTACATCCAGGGCACCAGCGGTGTCCGGCCCGCCGAGGAGCTCCCGGGCTGTGTGGGTGGTGACCCGGAGGAGAACCCGAACACGGCGCTCTTCCGCATCGAGGTCGTGCGTGTGCCACTGGCGAATCCGGCAGCGGCCGAGATCGTCAACGAGCCGCGGATCTTCGCGGATACCGAGGGCAACATCGCGGGGCTGAACCCCGGTGGTGAGCTGGTCCCGGGCGGTCAGCGCGGACGCACGACCAACCAGTGCCACGACATCACGATGTACCCGGCGCTCGGGCTGGCGGCGGGTGCCTGCTCCGGCAACGGCATCCTGCTCGATATCTCCGAGCCCGAAAACCCGGTGCGGATCAACGAGGTGTACGATCCGAACTTCGCGTACTGGCACTCCGCCACCTTCAACAACGACGGCACCACGGTGCTGTTCACGGACGAGTGGGGCGGTGGTTCCTCCCCGCGCTGCCGCGGTTCCGACCCGGCGACGTGGGGCGCGAACGCGATCTTCAGCCTCGATTCCAACGGCGACATGGAGCTCGAAGGCTACTACAAGCTCCCGGTTCCGCAGAGCGAGACGGAGAACTGCGTGGCCCACAACGGCTCGCTGATCCCCGTTCCCGGCCGTGACATCAAGGTGCAGGCGTGGTACCAGGGTGGCGTGTCGATCCTCGACTACACCGACCCGTCCAACGCGTACGAGATCGCCTACTTCGATCGGGGTCCGATCTCCGACGAGCAGCTCTACACGGGTGGGTACTGGTCGACGTACTGGTACAACGGCGCGATCTACGGCGCCGAAATCAGCCGGGGCGTCGACGTCTTCACCCTCGAGCCGAGCGACCATCTTTCGGCCAACGAGATCGCGGCCGCCGAGGCGGTGATCATGGACGAGTTCAACGCCCAGATGCAGCCCATGTTCGAGTGGGACGACACGCCCGTCGTGGCGCGCGCCTACCTCGATCAGCTCGAGCGTGCCGACCGCATTCTCGCGGCCCGGGCTCAGTCGGTCGATCGCGTGCTTCGAGCCGTCGAGTCGGGCAACGCCGACGCGGCCCAGTTGAACGCCGTGGCGGCCGACCTCGAGGCCGATGCCGTCGCCGTGGAGGCCCAGGAGCTCGGGGGTGACGCGGAGAAGCTCGCGAAGCTCGCGGGTGTGCTGCGCGGCATCGCGACGATGGAGCGCTGAACCGAACTCGTCTCGGTTCGATATCGAACGGCCGGTCCTCCTCACGGGGGGCCGGCCGTTTTCGTTCACCCCCCGAGGCCGCCCTCGGCGTCGAGTCGACGAGCTCGTGCCCGCACGGACGCCGCCGGATCCTCGAACCCGGCTCGGAATGCCCGGCCTGCGGCCTCCCGCACCGAGGGGTCCTTGCGTGCGATCCGCACGAGAGCGTCCATGGCCCAGGCTCGCAGGAACGGGCGCTCGCTGTCGAGGCGCCTCTCGAAGAAGTCGGCCAGCGCCTCGGCGTGCCGGGCCGGCACCTCCATACTCCCTACCGTCTGAGCCAGATGGAGGGATGCCCACGGATCCGTGACGTGTTCGAGCCCCCCGATCAGCGCCCGCCACTGGCGGGGGGACCAGGGCACGTGACCCGACTCGGTCCAGGCGCGGAGCAACCACGTCGCGCCCGCCGCGACGGTACGGTCCGGCCCGCAGCCGAGGGCGATCGCATCGTCGATGTCGGACGTCGATGGCCGTCCCGTGTCGCGGATCCGTTCGAGCACATCGACGCTCCGACCATCGTAGTCGGCCAATCGCACGATCAGATCCACCTCTTCCCTCCTCGACCCGGGTGCCGTCCACGATCGACGCAGCCCAACCTCCGCCACGCCTCGAAACTGGCCTGGCCTCGCCACGGTTCGCATATTCGCGCGGTCATCCTACCTCGTTCGCAACCCATCCCGCCATGACACCGCTTTCACGCCGCTTGTCGCTTCTGCTTTTCATCGCCATGGCACCCGTGGCCTGCGCCGACTCCGGCACATCCGCGGTGGACGACCGGGCGGCCTACCTCACCCTCCTCGGCGAAGACACCCTCGTGGTCGAGTGGGTCGAGTTCGGAGAGGGTCGGGTCGAGGCGTCGGCGCTGATCCGCGGGTCGCGGACGACGTGGAGCGAATACATGCTGGAGATGGACGAGGCCGGCATGGTCACGGGGTGGGAGGCCAGGACCTGGGCGGGCGGCGAGCCCAGCGACGACCTGCTCCGCTACGAGTACCTCGAGCAGACCGATTCCGGCGCGATGCTGGTGACGTCGTCGGCGGGCGAGCAGGCGTTCGCCACCCGGAGCCGCCCGTTCGAGGCGGAGGCGGGCGCCGTGCCGTTCATCGACTTCCTGCACTGGCCGTTCGAGGTCGCCTTCCGCCAGGACGCCGCGGGCGGCACCCTCGGCCAGGCGGTCGAGACGTTCGGCGGGACCACGTTCGAGATGGAGGCGAACGCGAGCGGGTCCTACGAGCTGATCCACCCGAGCCGAGGCCCGTCGACCGTGGAGATCTCGGACGACGGTCGGATCCTCGCCCTCGACGGTACCGGCTCGACGCGCGCCTACGACCTTCGACGCATGGGTTTCGAGGAGCTGGATCGTGATGTCATCGGCGCGGCCTTCGAGGATCGCCCGCTGGGCGAACTGTCGGGCCGGGGAGAGGTGGGCACGACCGTCGCCGGGGTCACCTTCACCGGGGATTACGGCACCCCGGAGCGGCGTGGGCGGGCCATCTTCGGCGACCTCGTCGCGTACGGCGAGCGGTGGAGGACCGGCGCGAATCGGGCCACGCACCTCTCCTTCGACAGCGATATCGTCATCGACGGGACCACGATCCCCGCCGGCGACTACACCCTCTACTCGATCCCGGAAGCCGAGGGAGGCACGCTCATCATCAACCGCATGACGGGTCAGACGGGCACCCGGTACGACGAGTCGATGGACGAGGCCCGGGTGGATCTTCGCCGCGACGCTCTCGACGAAAACGTCGAGGTGTTCGAGATCCGCGTGTTCGAGAACGACGCGGGCGACGGCGGCCGGATCGAGTTCCGCTGGGCGGAGACCGTGTACTTCGTGCCCTTCACCACGGGGTGACCCGGGAGGCCCGGATGTCACGGTTCTCGACCGACGCACCGAGGGCGGCAGGGCCCGTCCGCCGACGCCGTGCGCCCCGCCTCCTCGGCGGGCTGCTGCTCGCGATCCTGACGCCGGGCGTCCCCGGATCCGTCTCCGCGCAGGACACCGCCGCACCACAGGCCCGGCCGGACCTCGCCGGTCTGTTCGAGCAGGGGCGGCTGGTCCTCGATCGGAGTGGTGACCAGATCCCGGACGCCCTTTCGGTGCGGATCGTCGTGCCCGACGACGCCGGCATGGCCGAGACCGCCACCGCCGCGAATCTGGCGGCACGACTCGGGTACGAGACGTCGGCGGCGATGCTCGGCCTCGTCGTGGCCGAGGCGAATCTGGGAACCCCGGACGTGCCCGTGCTCCTCGTCGGCGACGTCGTGTCGGGGTCGCCCGACCCTGCCCTCGACCCTGCCCTCCATCTGGCCGGCACCGCACCCGGCGAGGGCGTGCTCTTCCACCTTCCACCCGGCGATCGGTATCCCGCCGGCGGGGCGATGCTTCTCGGTCACGACGCGACGGGGTTGCTGGCGATCGGTGCGTACGTGGCGGGGCGGCTACCCGACGTCTGGACGCTCGACGACGACACCTGGACGGCCGTCGCCGAGGCGACCGCGGCATTCGTGGGTGCCCGCGACTCGACCGCGTCGAGTGTCGAGGTCCGTCGGCTGGTCGTGGACGCGACGCGACCGGGCGTGGCGCGTGCCTCGGTCCGGGTCACCCTCCCGGTGGGTGTGGACCTGGACGGGCTCACGTCCGCGCTTCGGGGTGAAGGGCCGGACGCCGCGGACGTGCCCGCGGCGGACTCCACGCTTCCGACGGACTCCACACCCCCGTCGCTCGCGTCGCTCCGCTTCCGCGATCTGCACCGCCTCGATGTCGAACTCGTGTCGGGGGACGCTGTGAGGACGGTCTCGGTCCGCCCGGAGGAGCCGTGGACGACCTCGGCCGGCGGCGACTTCCGACCCGACGGCGACACCGGCTTCGGTCTCCCCGAGCTGTACGAACTGGACGGCCTGTATCGGGACACCAATCGCGACCTCGTGCCGGACGAGGTCGAGGGGTACCTCTCCGTGGGCCCGGGTGCATCACCCGTACTGGTCGGCGATTTCGCCGCCCGGGTCGGCCTCGAGGCCGCGGGTCTCCGCGCTCCCCTGGCCGTGCCGGCTCGGCAGACGGACGATCCCGGCCGACTGGGCTTCCCCGTGGCGATCGGCTCGTCCCACCCGTGGCTCTCCGACCTGCTCGCCGAGGACCGGCTGCCGGGCTGGTCCCCGGAAGGCACCGCAGGGTCCGTCCGGATCGTGGAGGATGCGTTCGGCGACCGCGACGGGATGATCGTGGCGGGCACGACCGTCTCCGGAACCGACACCGCCCTCGGGTGGCTCTCCGGTACCGCGCCGTATCTGCGTGCGCACGACCGCGGCGGCTACCGCCTCCATGACGCCCGCACCCACGCACGACGCACGCTCCAGGGACGGACCGCCGGAGGTCAGGCCGCGCTGGCGCTCCACAAGCTCGACAGCTGGATGCGACGACTCGCGGAGGACGGCTCCATGGCGGGAGCCCCTCTCCCGCCCGTCGTCGGCGACTCCTCGTCCACGGCGGACGTCGACCGGCCGACCGGCCGACCCGCGAGCCCGTCACGGGTCGAGGTCGAGCTGGCGGTGGAGCGTGCGGAATCCGGGCTCGACCAGGTGGCGGCCGAGGTCGTCCGTACGCACTTCCCCGACGCGGAGATCGACGTCCGGTCGTGGTCGACGGGCTTCGGGGTCGGTGACACGATCTACGAGCGCACCTTCGACCTCGGATGGGAGGTCGACGACGCGCGGGCACTGCTGGCGGAGCGCCTCTACCCCACGGTGACCGGCGACGCGCCGGTATCCGTCGACCTCCGCGTCAGCGAGCCGCCGGAGATCCGCGAGCAGCTGGCGGACGACATCGCGGCCGCACTCGCCGACCGGGGCGCCGCCGACGCGGACGTCCGGGTCCTCAGCGCGTACAAGCAGGGCTATTCGTGGCTGACCGACGACGTGCTGCCGCGTCTTCGGGCCCAGGGACTCGCCGATCGCGTGGCCGACATCCGCATCGAGTATCACACGCTGCAGGATGCGGACGACGTGCGCTGGCAGACGATCGCCGCCGAGACGCGGTGGCTGCAGGAGCTCTACCCGGTGGATGCGGTGCTGGCGAGGGAACTCGACCTCG